>JAHEZB010000099.1 GCA_023251285.1 Chitinophagaceae bacterium
AAATATTGATTATTTCTCCTTTTACTGTCGTTACCTTTCATCTGCTTTCGTACATTTTAAAATACGTTGCCCCAGAATTAAGATGGCGTTAATCACGTAAATAAAAAATGCCTTTATTTCTTCGTTTACTATATAATAACGGCAGTGCATTCACCGAATTTATTCATCTCCTTTTACTGGCTTTGTTGTTTTCATTGCTGCTATAATGATGCCCTCATGGTAAGATGAAATGGTAACTCAATATGTTGGGTGGATTGATTGAGAATCAGTTCTGCTGCTTTTTGTCCCATCAATTTAAAATCAGTAGATATGGTAGTGATTCCTTTCAGAATGACTTTTTTTAAGCGTGTATCATTGTATGAAATCACCCCCTACATGTTGTCCGAGTTTCATTTTAGTGGCTAAGATCTTTTCCAAGAGGATCACGAGGTCATCTTCCATCAGGTCGATATAGGTACATAATCAAACCTTTTTTTATCCAATTCAAATTCTGGCCTAATAAAAAGTAATTAGATTTAGATTTGGGTTCAATTGTTCAAAAAATTCAAAAGACTAAATGAAAAAATCTATCGCAATTGTTACGCTGTTGCTTCTATCGGTTTTTGCGTTTTCGCAAACAAGGGTTGCAGAATCATTGTGTAATAATCTAAGTAATCCAATTGAAGTAGGAGTATCTCCACAATTCTCGTGGCAATTGAACAGCAACAAAAGAAACGTACTGCAAACCGCCTATGAAATCAAAGTCCTTTCCGGCAAATCAGTTGTTTGGGATCCGGGAAAAATTGTATCTGATCAATCAGTTCATATTGCTTATGCAGGTGCTCCTTTGAAATCCGGGCAAAAATATTCGTGGCAGGTAAGAGTTTGGGACAAAAGCGGTAAAGCCTCTTCCTGGAGTGCGCCTGCTTTTTTTCAAATGGGTTTATTAAATAAAAGTGATTGGAAAGCAAAATGGATAGAGCCTGGCTTTACAGAAGATTCACCACATGCAAGCCCGATTTTTCGGAAACAATTTTCTCTGAATAAGAAAATTGTTTCTGCGACAGCCTATATCACTTCACATGGATTGTATGAAGCGCATATAAATGGCAAACGGGTTGGTGAAGCCTATTTAACTCCCGGATGGACTTCGTACAATAAGCGCTTACAATACCAGGCTTACGATGTAACCAATCTTTTAAAAGATGGACAAAATGTGATTGGAGTGGCACTTGGCAACGGATGGTATCGTGGAACGCTTGCGTGGGGCGGTAATAAAGACATTTATGGAAAAGATGCGGCATTGCTTTTTCAGCTAAATGTGACTTATAGTGATGGCTCTGAAGCCACCATTATCTCTGATGATAGTTGGAAATCTTCAACTGGCGCTATCCGGTATGCAGAAATATATAATGGTGAAACGATTGATGCACGAAAAGAAAAAACCGGCTGGTTATTACCCGGCTATAATGATAAAAATTGGAGTGGCGTAAAAGTCGCCGATTTTTCTTTGGATAATTTAATTGCTACGATCAATGAGCCTGTAAAAAAACATGAAACCTTTAAACCGGTGAAAATTTTTACCACACCAAAAGGTGAAAAAGTAATTGACTTTGGGCAGAATCTTGTTGGTTGGGTTGTGCTTAAGGTAAAAGGGAATGCCGGTGATACAGTCACTATTTCTCATGCCGAAGTTTTGGACAAAGAAGGAAATTTTTATACAGCCAATTTGCGTGCTGCCAAAGCACAGGATCATTATATTTTGAGAGGGGCAGGAGAAGAAACTTTTGAACCTCATTTCACCTGGCATGGCTTCCGGTATGTAAAACTGGAAGGTTATCCGGGTGAATTAAAGCCCGAAGATTTTACTGCAGTTGCATTGTATTCTGACATGAAGCAAACCGGCACTTTTACTTCCTCCAATCCTTTGATCAATCAACTACAACATAATATTCAGTGGGGACAAAAAGGAAATTTCCTTGATGTGCCTACTGATTGTCCGCAGCGCGATGAACGGCTTGGCTGGACCGGCGACGCGCAGGTTTTTTCAAGAACTGCTTCGTTTAATATGAACGTTAATAATTTTTTTGATAAATGGATGAAGGACGTTGCCGCCGACCAATTGCCCAAGGGCAGCGTGCCCTTTGTAATTCCAAATGTTTTGGGAAATGGAGCTGCCGGGTCTGCAGGCTGGTCTGATGTGGCTACAATTATTCCATGGAATATGTACCTGGCTTATGGTGATAAAAAAATTTTAGAAGACCAGTATTCAAGTATGAAAGCCTGGGTAGAATATATACACCATCAAAGTCATAATGACTTATGGAATACCGGGTTTGATTTCGGCGACTGGCTATTTTATCGGCCTGAAGATGACAATGATGGAAGATCTGCTGTTACTGATAAATATTTAATCGCACAATGCTTTTATGCGCATTCAACGCAATTGCTGATTAACGCAGCAAAAGTGCTCAAGAAGGAAGAAGATGTGCGTACTTATTCTGCATTGCTGCAAAAGATAAAAGATGCATTTCTCAAAGAATATATGACGCCAAATGGCCGGCTTGTTTCCAGTACCCAAACTGCTTATGTGCTCGCTTTGAATTTTGATATGTTGCCTGAATCATTAAGAGCGCAGGCTGCAGCCAGGCTTGCCGAAAATATAAAAAGTTACGACAATCATCTTACGACCGGATTTCTTGGTACTCCTTATCTGTGTGAAGTGCTCACCCGTTTTGGTTATGATAGCGTAGCGTATAAATTATTATTGCAGGATACATATCCTTCCTGGCTTTACCCGGTAAAAATGGGCGCCACTACGATTTGGGAAAGATGGGACGGAGAAAAACCAGACAGCACATTTGAAACGCCGGGAATGAATTCTTTCAATCATTATGCTTATGGCGCGATTGGTGATTGGATGTACCGGAAAATGGTTGGCCTTGATACTTATGAAGATGGAGTTGGATACAAGCATATTCAAATCAAGCCACATATCGGAGGAGGTTTCACTTTTGCATCCGCAAGCCTCGACACTTATTATGGAAAAGTAAGTAACAGTTGGAAAGTCAAAAATGATTCTTTAGTAATGGACGTTGAGATACCCGCTAACACAACTGCAACGATTTATATTCCCGCTAAAGATGCAAATTCAATTCATGAAAGTGGAAAAAAAATGTCGCAAATCAATGGATTAAAAGTTACTGGCAAAGAGGGTGATTATGTGATATTAGAAGTTGGTTCGGGAGTATATCATTTTGCTGCTTTAAATAAGATTTTGAAAGAAAGAAACAAACAAGATTAAAATAACATTACTCAGTAAACAAACAAATAACGGCGATTTTTATTTTCAAAAAGCACACTGAAACCTCAGGAATAATTTATAAATATGCAAATAATTTACGGGATCTTTTACCATTTTCTTGGTGGCGCTGCCTCCGGAAGTTTTTATGTGCCTTACAATAAAGTAAAAGGATGGCACTGGGAAAATTTCTGGATTGTTGGTGGTTTGTTTTCCTGGCTTATTGTACCACCGATTGCTGCATTGCTTACGATTCCTCATTTTAGCGAAATCATTTCGCAAACACCTGCTTCTACTTTTGGCTGAACATTCTTCTGGGGCGTTCTTTGGGGCATTGGCGGATTAATGTATGGGCTGGGAATGCGTTACCTCGGAATGTCTTTGGGCAATTCTGTTTTGCTTGGTTTTACTTCTGCTTTTGGCGCTTTGGCCCCTGCTATTTATTATAACTTTCATCCGCAGGCAGGTAAGACAACTTTTAATGATTTGATGAATAATCATTGGGGACAGATCGTATTAATTGGGGTGGTTCTTTGTTTACTGGGGATTTTTATTTGTGGTAAAGCGGGGGTTTTGAAAGAGAAAGAATTATCGGAAGAAAAAAAGAAAGAAAGCGTAAAAGAATTCAACCTGGTAAAGGGATTGATTGTATGTATTATAGCAGGTATTCTCAGTGCCTGCTTTAATTATGGAATAGAGGCCGGTTCCAAAATGGCAGAAGTAGCAGAAAGAATGTGGATTGCCAATAATCCAACCGCAACAGGACATTTTTTATACCGCAACAATGTAATTTATATCGTGTTGTTGTGGGGCGGACTTACTACCAATTTTATATGGTGTATGTATTTGAATATCCGCAATAAAACTTTTCGAGATTATATTGATAAAAAGACACCGCTTCTTCGCAACTATCTTTTTTGTGCATTGGCCGGTACACTTTGGTTCCTCCAGTTTTTCTTTTATGGAATGGGAGAAAGCAAATTGGGCAACGGCGCAAGTTCGTGGATACTTCACATGTCGTTTATTATATTGGTAGCAAACCTGTGGGGATTCGCTCTGAAAGAATGGAAAGGAGTTAGTAAAAAAACAAGGACAACAATTATCATCGGAATCATTACCATAATCGCCTCTGTGATATTGGTAGGATATGGAAATGCATTACATCAGTGAGGTGTGTGAATCGTGAATAGTGAATAGTAAATAGTGTGTAATAATGAATGACAACTGATGACTTACAAATCGCCACTCATTAAAAAATAGAAAAACTTTTATTAATAAGAATATGGATACAAATTTAAAAACTCATAGGAAGAAAGCTAACGAATATAAACACGTTAGTTATTTATGGGATCCTGCAAAAGCTGCAGAACTGGAAGGTGATGAAGTTGCGTTGTTAGTGTATCGATCCAATTTATTAGGCGCTGATTTAAGATTAACGAATTACGGAGGTGGAAACACGTCATGTAAGGTGATGGCTCTTGATCCAACAACGGGCAAGGAAACTGAAGTCATGTGGGTGAAAGGGAGCGGGGGTGATATCGGAACTATGAAAAGAAGTGGATTGGCCGCCTTGTATGTGGATTGTTTACGGGGATTAAAAAACGTTTACCGGGGAATAGAACATGAAGACGAAATGGTAGAGCTATTCAATCATTGCATTTATGATTTAAATTCAAAAGCGCCATCTATTGATACGCCTTTACATGCGTTTTTGCCTTTTAAGCACATCGACCATTTGCATCCGGATGCAGCAATAGCAATAGCGGCAGCAAAAGATGGTAAAAAAATTACAGAAGAATTATTTAACGGCTCAATAGGGTGGGTAGAATGGCAAAGGCCGGGTTTTGATTTAGGACTTAAACTAAAAGAATGTTTGGATGAAAATCCTGCTATTCGTGGTATTATGCTCGGCTCTCATGGTTTGTTTACCTGGGGAGATACTTCTTATGAATGCTATGTAAATACGTTGGAAGTGGTAGAACGTTGTGCTGATTATTTAGAAGAAAATACAGGAAAAACCAAACCAATATTTGGTGGTGAAAAAAGAGAATCACTGCCAAAAGAAGAAAGGCTTAGGAAAGCAGCAGCATTAGCCCCGGTATTAAGGGGCTTTTGTTCTTCCCAAACAAAAATGATTGGACACTTTACAGATGATGAACGAGTACTTGAATTTATTAATTCGAATGATTTGGATAGATTGGCTCCAATGGGAACCAGTTGCCCCGACCATTTTTTAAGAACAAAAATTTCACCATTGGTTTTAAACCTTTCAGCAAACGCCCGCCTGAACGAACCATTCGGGCAGGAAGAAATAAATGATATTTCTGTTTTGAAGAAAAAAATTGAACCGCAGTTTCAGGAATATAGAAAAATGTATGCTGATTATTACAACACATGTAAACATGAAAACAGCCCTGGAATGCGTGATGCTAACCCCGTGGTCATTTTATATCCCGGCGTTGGCATGTTTACTTTTGCAAAAAATAAACAAACGGCAAGAGTGGCAGCTGAATTTTATATTAATGCCATTAATGTAATGCGTGGAGCAGAGGCGATTTCCGAATATACTTCACTTCCGCGACAGGAAGCTTTTGATATTGAATATTGGCTGTTAGAAGAAGCGAAACTTCAACGGATGCCAAAGGCGAAATCTTTAAGCGGAAGAATTGCGTTGATTACAGGAAGTGCTGGTGGAATTGGGAAAGCAATAGCAAAGAAGTTTGCAGATGAAGGTGCTTGTATCGTTCTTTCTGATAATAATAAAGAAAGATTAAATCAGACAAAGGAAGAATTTAAAAATCAATATGGCTCAGATGTTTTTGTTGCAGATTTATTGGATGTTACGGCTGTTAATACGATTGAAAAGACCTTCCACTCTGCCGTTCTTGCTTTTGGAGGCGTAGATATTATTGTCAATAATGCCGGCCTTTCCATTTCTAAATCAATTGAAGAGCATACAGAAAATGATTGGGATTTACTTTATGATGTATTGGTAAAGGGACAGTTTTTTGTAACACAAAAAGGTGTTGAAATAATGCGTAAGCAAGGATTGGGTGGTGATGTATTAAATATTGTAAGTAAAAATGCATTGGTTAGTGGGCCAAATAATGCAGCTTATGGCGCAGCAAAGGCGGCTCAGTTACACATGAGCCGGTTAAATGCGGCAGAGCTGGGAAAAGATGAGATCAGGGTAAATGTCGTGAATCCCGATGCAGTGATTTCAGGAAGCAATATCTGGAGTAATGGCTGGGCAGAAGGCCGGGCTAAAGCATATGGAATTTCAGTAGAAGAATTGCCTTCGTATTATGCCAAAAGGACATTATTGAATCAAACAATTTTGCCTGAGGATATTGCAAATGCCTGTTTTGTTTTTGTGAGCGGATTATTAAATAAATCTACCGGGAATGTGTTGAATGTGGATGGGGGAGTAGCAGCAGCATTTGTGAGATAAAGTTCTTAAAGGTTGCCAACCTTTGAAAGGTTGGCAACCTTTAAGAAGAGTAAAGTAAACTGGAACAAAATAATTTATGCGTATTGCTTTCAAAATGAAATTGCGAAAAGGTTTTGAAGCGGAATATAAAAAGCGCCATAATGAAATTTGGCCTGAATTAAAAACGCTTTTAAACGAAACCGGCATCGCAGATTATTCAATTTTTTTAGATGAAGAAACTGATGATCTTTTTGCTTATTTTACCATAGAAGACGAGGAGAAATTAAATGAATTGCCGCATAAGGAAATGATGAAAAAATGG
>JAHEZB010000100.1 GCA_023251285.1 Chitinophagaceae bacterium
GTTTTCATCCAGACGGCATTAATCAACGGGTAATCCGTTACGCTGGGGTACTTCTGATGCTCGCTGAATGTGAAGCAGAAGTTGGAACTCCGGCCCAGGCAGCAAAGTATATAAACGAAGTGCGTGCCAGGCCGAGCGTAAATATGCCTCCGGTTACGTTAACTACTCACGACCAGGCAATAGCAGCAGTGATGCATGAAAGAGCAGTTGAATTAGCGGGAGAAGAATTGAGCAATATTGATATTTTGAGATGGAGAAAAAAAGGTTATTATCCTTCCATCAGGCCTGATCCAAAGCCCGGACAGGTTGCCTTCTTCCCAATTCCTGCAAGTGAAACTTCAGCCAATCCTTTAATAAAATAACGGATTTGTTGAATGTGGAGTAGATTTTAATGTGCGAAATTGTGATTCAAAATATAGAATTAAGCAAAAGGCCGTCATTGACGGCCTCACTTGCTAAATAAAGATCCGGTAATTCATTATATTCGGTGTTAGCAGAAGTTCCTAACTTTTGATAATTATGAAAAAACTATTGCTTCACTTTTCATTTTTCTTTTTAATAATAACGCTCTTTTCATGTAATCAGGAGAAAAAGAAAACTTTATTTACACAACTGAAAGCATCAGAATCCGGTATTGATTTTAGAAATGAAGTGCGCGATAATGATTCATCAAACTCTTTTATCAATGAGTTTGGTTATATGGGTGGCGGGGTTGGTATTGGCGATTTTAATAATGATGGTCTTAAAGACATTTTCTTCTCCGGAAACCAGGTAAGTTGCCGTCTCTATATCAATAAAGGGAATAATCAGTTTGAAGATATAACTGAAAAAGCGGGTCTAAAAACTGATGTCTGGTGCACTGGAGTTAGCATTGTAGATATTAATAATGATGGTTACGATGATATTTACATATGCGTGCTTGGAAAAGACCTGCTGCATCCTGCTAAAAACCTTCTTTTCATTAACCAACATAATCTTACTTTTAAAGAAGAAGCGGAAGAATATGGACTGGCAGATCTGGGAAATTCCACACAAGCAGTCTTTTTGGATTATGATAAGGATGGCGATCTCGACATGTTTCTCGTCAATTACCTTATAAGTAGTAGAAATGGCAACACGATTTTCCCCATAGACAAAAGCGGCAGATCTGCGGCAAACGACAGGCTTTACCGAAACGATGGGATCGTTTCCGGTAAAAACCACCCGGTTTTTCATGATGTTACCTTACAAGCCGGCATCAAAGAGGATGGTTATGGTCTTGGTGTTACAGTTAGCGATTTCAATAATGATGGTTGGCCGGATATTTACGTAGCGAATGATTTTTTATCCAATGACGAATTGTGGCTGAATAATAAGAACGGAACTTTTAGCAATATCATCAAAGAATCACTTCAACATCAGAGTTATTCAAGCATGGGAGCTGATGCAGCCGATATTAATAATGACGGGCTGACTGATGTCGTCACACTGGACATGTTACCAGAAACGAATGAAAGAAAAAAAACATCTTTTTCTTTTATGAATTACAATCGTTATGAATCGGAGCGTGAAATGGGTTACGAGCCGGAGTTTATGAGAAATATGCTTCAGCTGAATCAGGGATCTATACACAGAGGTGATACCAGTATTCCATTATTTAGCGAAATAGGCCAGCTCGCCGGAATTGAGGCAACAGACTGGAGCTGGAGCGTCCTGTTAGCAGATTTCAATAATGACGGATGGAAAGATATGCATATCACTAATGGCATCGGCCGGGATTTTATTGATGCCGATTTCCTCGCATTCAGTAAAAATATTTTTGGGGGTAATGAGTCAAAAGAGGAACAGGAAAAATTAATCCGTGAAAAACTGGCGTCATTAAAGCACGTAAATCTTCCAAACTATTTGTACATAAACAATGGAAATTATACTTTTTCAGATGAATCAGAATATGGCGGAATTAATAAGCCTAGCATGTCAAATGGAGCCGCATATGTTGACCTCGACAATGATGGCGATCTGGATTTGGTCGTCAATAACCTGGACGAAGAAGCATTTGTATTTATCAATAATACCAATGAAAAAAAACAGCCGGTTCAAAATCACTTTTTAAGTATTTCACTGCTGGGTGACAGTCTTAATACAGGCGGCCTCGGTACAAAGGTCTTTGTGTATGATAAGAGCGGAATGCAACTGCAGGAAGAAAGTCCCGTTCGCGGATATTTTTCATGTGTTGACAGGAAACTATTATTTGGCTTGGGTAAAAATCACCAGGTGGATTCAATTATAGCGATTTGGCCTGATAACAAAAAACAGGTCATAAGAAATCTTGCTGCTGATACTTCCCTGGTGATCAATTGGAAAAATGCGAATAATTACCCGGACATTCCTTTTGAATCTACAAAGCTTTTTACAGACAAAACCGGTTCTTCCGGAATATTATACCGACACCATGAAAATGATTTTGACGATTATGCTTTGCAAACTTTCTTACCACACAAATATTCTCAATTAGGCCCATTCATTACAACCGGCGATATCAACGGGGACGGTCGTATCGATTTCTTTATCGGTGGCGGATTTAATTATTCCGGCAAAATATTTACGCAAAAACCAGGGCAAACCTTTGTATCAAAGAATCTTACTGATAGCATAAAAATGCAGGAAGACATGGGCAGTGTTTTCTTTGATGCCAATGGTGATGGCTTTCCCGACCTTTTGATTACCAGCGGCGATGTTCTGTACGAAGAAAATTCAATTTTTTATAAACCACGTTTGTATTTGAATGATGGAAAAGGAAATTTCATTTTCAGTCCCGGTGCAATTCCGGATAATGTGAGGACAATAGCGGGATGTGTTACCGTTGCTGATTATGATAAAGATGGACAGCCTGATGTCTTTATCGGAGGAAGGGTCTCTAAAACTTATCCATTAGCGCCAAAGAGTTTTATTTTAAAAAATGAAAATGGAGTTTTCAAAGATGTTACTGATAAAGTATGCCCGGATTTAAAAAATCCGGGAATGGTTACGTCCGCCGCATGGCTAGATTTTGATAACGATAAGCAGTTAGACCTTGTCATAGCGGGAGAATGGATGCCAATCCGGTTTTTCAGGAATGATCACGGTATATTCAAAGAAGTAACCAATTCAACCGGGCTCACAAATACCAACGGTATGTGGCGTAGCCTCGTTGCCACCGATATTGATAATGATGGAGACCTTGATCTTGTAGCCGGGAATCTTGGTTTAAATTGTGAATACCGCGTATCTCCTGCAGAACCGATGCAATTATATGCAACAGATATGGATGGCAATGGAAGTATCGATCCTATTTTATTTTATTATATAAAAGATGAAGATGGCAATAAAAGATCTTTTCCGGCGATTAGCCGGGATCAGTTTGCACAACAGGTTCCGGGAATAAAAAAGAAATTCCTGCATTATAAGGACTATGGCAAGGCTACTTTTGAGGATTTGTTTGATGAAAAAGCCAGGAAAAAGATGCTCACATTATATTGTAATGAAACCAGGAGCTGCTGGTTTGAGAATCTGGGAAACGGAAAATTCAAAAAACATCCGCTTCCCATTGAAGCGCAATTTGCGCCCGTGAATGCGATTATTTGTGATGACCTCGATGGCGATGGCTTCAAAGATCTGTTGCTTGCCGGTAATGATTATCAAACAGAAGTGATGACGGGAAGATACGATGCTTCATACGGCTGCTATTTAAAGGGAAACAAAAACAAAACATTTACAGCTGTACCGCCGGCTCAAAGTGGTTTTGTAGTGAAAGGAGATGTAAAAGATATGGCGCTGATCCATGCTGACAAGCAAAAATTAATTCTGGTGGCTGTAAATAACGATTCGATGCGCGTTTTTGGAGTTAAGAGCAAAAACAAATGAGTTTAAGGGTTCCGTTTGATCGCAAAATTTTTTAATGCTTTTTAGACTGTCCGGTATTTAAAAATGGATAAAAGTTGCAACATGTATCACATTTCGAATTTTATAAAGAAGAATCGTTCGGTGTTATCTGTAATCCTTTTGCTGTGTTTTATGTTGATTCTTGTAATTCCCTCCTGCAAACAAAGGCCGCTGCCAAACCAGGAAATGATTGATCTTCTTAAAAAAATTCAAAAAAATAATTATAACCCTGAAAATAATTTTTCTCCGGAAGCTGTTGTAAAATATTCTGATTCGATCATTGATAATGATGCAGGTGAAGAAACCGTGATAAAAGCGCTTCATAATAAAGGCAATGCACTCCTTCAATTAGGAGAGGAACAAAAAGCAATTGATGTTTTCAATGATCTTCTGAAAAAAATACCTGGCGGAGATATTGACCAACGACTTTCTATCATGAAAGATGTGGCGATTAGCTATTTAAGGTTGGGCGAAAGGATGAATTGTATCCGCAACCACAATGCTGAATCTTGTATATTTCCGATTTCAAAAGAAGGCGTGCATCATGACAAAACCGGTTCAGAAAAAGCGATCGAAATTTATCAAAAAATACTAATTGACAATCCCGGCGATTTGGAGTCAAAGTGGTTGTTAAATATTGCCTACATGACTATCGGGGCATATCCTGACCAAGTGTCCCCGCGGTTTCTTTTAAAAATAAAGAATGATGATAGTATGCATCTTGTAAAACCCTTCACTGATGTGGCCATGAACGTCGGGCTAAATTATAAATCGCAGGCCGGTGGCAATATTGTGGATGATTTTAATAATGATGGATATCCTGATATTGTATTAAGCAGTTGGTCTCTTTCTGAACCAATGCGCTATTACAGAAATAACGGAAACGGAACTTTTACAGATATATCCGATTCTTCCGGATTGGGATATCTGACCGGTGGATTAAACATGATGCAAACAGATTATAACAACGATGGATTAAAAGATATTTTTGTGCTCCGCGGAGGATGGCGCGGAAAGTTTGGCAAAACACCGAATTCTTTATTGAGGAATAATGGGGACGGCACTTTTACAGATGTAACAAAAGAAAGTGGACTGCTTTCATTCCATCCCACCCAAACTGCTACGTGGGCCGATTTTAATAATGACGGCTGGCTCGATGTTTTTATTGGCAACGAAACAGAACCTGGCGGAGAGGCGCATCCATGTGAACTCTATATGAACAACCGGAACGGAACTTTTACGAATGTGGCGCAACAAGCTGGTTGTGCAATCATCCAATATGTAAAAGGAGTTACGTCAGGCGATTATAACAATGACGGGCTTCCGGATATTTTCATTTCCACGCTGAATGGGAATAAGATATTATTGAAAAATGAGTCAGTAAAGAATGGGCCGGTAAAATTTACAGACGTGAGCAAGGAAGCCGGCTTGAGCAATAACAAATACCGCACTTTCCCTACCTGGTTTTGGGATTATGATAACGATGGCTGGTTGGATATCCTGGTTTGTGGTTATGAATTTAATGAATCACTTGCCTATTATGCTGCAGCAGAAGCTACACAGGCGCCTGTAAATAACGCCGGCAAGGTGTTTCTATTCAGGAACAAACACGATGGCACCTTTGAAGATGTGACAGAAAAGGTGGGTTTAAATAAAATTGCTTTTGCGATGGGCTCTAATTTTGGTGATATTGATAACGATGGTTATCTTGATTTCTATCTTGGTACCGGAAATCCATCGTTTAAATCAGCGATTCCAAACAAACTATTCAAAAACATCGATGGGAAAAGATTTTTGGATGTAACGACATCCGCACGCGTCGGCAATTTGCAGAAAGGCCACGAAGTATCTTTTGTCGACCTTAATAATGATGGAAATGAAGATATCTACATTAAAATGGGCGGCGCTTATAAAGGAGACGCTTACGAGAATTCTTTATATTTAAATCCGGGACAAAATAATAATCATTGGGTTAATATTACATTACACGGAACCATTTCAAACAAGGTGGCGATCGGCGCCAAAATAAAAGTCACTTTTAGAGAAAATAATATCGAAAGATCGGTTTACAGGGATGTGAATTCGGGAGGTAGTTTTGGTGCCAATCCTTTGCGCCAGCATATTGGCATTGGACAAGCAAATACGATTGAGAAAATTGAAATAACATGGCCTGTAACAGGCAAAACACAGTTGTTTGAAAATCCTCCTGTTGATACAAATATTACAATTACAGAAGGAGATAATAAATTGAAAACCTATCAGCTTCGTCGCTTCGATTTCAAAGCAAATATGCATGACTCGATGAACAGTTCTTTATCACATCATTAAATTTTATTCGAATTAACTGATTGCTAAAGTGAACAGCAAACGAGGAAATAAAGGCAATTTGTTTTTTTGAAATGTGACTAATTCAAATCAAACAATAAAGACTTTATCTGGCATTTTTCGAAAAGCAAAATATAAATCCCGATTATTTATCGGTTTGTTGAAACCGTAATTTGTCATTCTTTACAACCACGGAAGCGAGATATCAAACAAATCTTTCAAGGCACGGCGTGCTGCATAATAACCACAAATTCCATGCACTCCGCCTCCGGGAGGTGTAGAAGAAGAACAAACATACACGCCTTTTGCCGAAGTGCGATATGGTGAAAGTCTTAAAGCGGGCCTTGAAAAAATCTGGCCAATAGTGGCAGCTCCGCCATTGATATCCCCTCCAATATAATTTGAATTATACATTTCCATAGCTGATGTGTTCATTACATGGCGTGCAAGAATACAATCTTTGAAACCAGGTGCAAATCTTTCCACCTGGTTTTCTATTGCCGCTGTCATATTTTTCTGCGACCCGTTGGGCACATGGCAATAAGCCCACACAGTTTGCTTTCCTTCAGGCGCTCTTGATGGATCAACGACTCCCGGCTGAACCAATAAAACAAAAGGTCTTTCAGAAACTGCATTTTTTGAAATCAAATATTCGCTTTCATATATTTCATCAAAACTTCCTCCGAGATGAATCGTTGTTGCTTTTCTGCATTTTTCATTGGTAAACGGAACAGGCTTCGATAACGCCCAATCTATTTTAAAAACCCCTTCGCCATATTGATACCGGCTTAATTGCCATTTGT
>JAHEZB010000101.1 GCA_023251285.1 Chitinophagaceae bacterium
CATTATTATGGCCGCTGGATACATAAAAATAATCCATCGTTCCATAAAATTTATGATGCGTCCCATAAAGCGGATTGAAATAAGAAATATTGCGCGAAGAAGAATTCATGTCGCGTCCACTCAGGAAATCACTACCAATACCGGCATTGAATTTCTTTGTAAAATTATAATCGACTTTTGCAGATGCCATCCATGCGTTCGTTTTGATGGATGAAGCATTTTTTTCTGGGTTATTTCCGGTTTGATAATAATAGGTTCCGATAAAATTCACTTTATCTTTTTTGTAAAAAAGATTTCCGCCAAAAGTTTTTAAATGAGAAAGAGAGGAATCATTTCTGTTTTGAAAAGCAAGATTGATCGCCAAAGCAGATGCCGAAAATGCATCAGAAAATTTATATTTCATCCATAAAAATTCCATTGATTTATAAGGCTGGCTGATGGAATTGTCAAAAAAATCGCCCGTAATTTTTTCAGCATTCTGGTTATAAGCTGCTGCAAGATTTGCAGTAAATTTATTTTTCTCAAATCCAAGCAAAGCAGCATCGTGCTTGCGTCCTGCGTTGTTCCAATCCAACGCTCCCAATATTCTTTCGTCATCATAAGACAAAACCTGGCGACCGATTTTCATGCTCCATTGGGGATTAAAATAAAGTTGAGCCCAAGCTTCATAAAGTGAAACATCGTTTGCAGTTGCTTGCACCTGCGCGTCATTTCCCCATACGGTTACTACTTGTGTACTAAGGCCAATTTTCAACTTATTATTTTTTGCATAAGTGAACCCAATCCTGCTTCTTTGGGCTATAAAAGTTGCCGGTTTTTGCCCATCCAATATCGGTGTAAATAATCCGTTTCTTGTTTCTGCACGAGGCCGCAACTGAATATTTATTTTTAATTCTTCGTTTTCATTTTGGGCAAATGAATTTTGATTGCACAAAGTGAATATGGCTAAAAATAATAAGCTTCCCATCAATTTTTGCCGGTTCAATATAATTTTCATCTGATTCTGATTTTTAAAAAATACACCACAAAATTCAGCTGCATTTTTTTTATCTTTTGTAATGTGAATCAGAAAAAAATATGAGTTGCATCATACCGGTTACATTCCATAGCATTGGGATAAGGTGGGGAAACGTGTGCCAACACGCCATTTGCACTACTTGTGTTCTAAAATATAAACATTATAATCACTTTAAGTTGCAATCAATTATTGCAACTTGTCTTTAAAAAAATCCATGGTGCGTTGCCAGGCAAGTTCAGCGGCGGCTTTATCATAACGAGGCGTGGTATCGTTATGAAATCCATGATTGACATTCGGATAAATATAAGCAGTATATTGTTTGTGATTCGCTTTTAGTGCAGCTTCATATGCCGGCCAGCCATCAGTAATGCGCCTATCAAGGCCTGCATATTGGAGAAGCAGTGGCGCCTGTATTTTCGTTACATCTTCTGCTGCAGGCTGGCTTCCATAAAATGGAACTGCAGCTGCAAGATCAGGAAGATCAACAGCCATCATATTGGCAATCCATCCGCCAAAGCAAAAGCCGACGACACCAACTTTGCCATTACAATCTTTATTGCTTTTAAGGTAGTGAAATGCGGATATAAAATCTTCCAGCATTTTATTTTTATCCAGCTTGCTTTGCATTTCACGTCCTTTATCATCATCGCCCGGATAGCCTCCGAGCGGAGTCAATGCATCGGGAGCAATGGTAATAAAACCTGCAATGGCGGCTCTTTTAGCCACATCTTCAATGTAGGGATTTAATCCGCGGTTTTCATGAACCACCACAATGCCTCCCACCTTTTTTTGCAACTCAGCGGGTTTGGACAGCAGCGCTTTGATCCGGCCACCACCTTTAGGAGAATCATAATAAATGTATTCAGAAGTAATGCGTGGATCATCTTTTTTTACCTGTAAAGTGTTCTTATAATCCGGCATCAAAAAACTCAGGAGAGAAGGAACGGTTAGCCCTCCCACCGCATATAAAGATAACTTCTGCATAAACTCGCGCCTGTTAACACGGTTGTGCGCATAATCATCATACAGGTCAAAAACTTCTTGTTTGATGTCTTCTTTTTTAATCTTACTCATGATAATTGATTTGAAAGGAAGGGGTGTAAAAACAAAACACTAACTACCAATAAAAATATTGATTTTTTTCCAAAATGAACCCGAGTTTCTACCTTCAGTTTTACTGTTTATTGATTGAGTGCAAACGCTACATAAGCATCGCTCGTTTTTTTGCCAAGCTTTCCGCCACCGCACGCTATGACTAAGTATTGTTTTCCTTTTACTTCATAAACTGAAGGAGTTGCAAATCCAGCTGCAGGCAAATCAGCTTCCCATAAAAGCTTTCCGGTTCTTTTATTGAACGCGCGAATTTTTGCATCGCTGGTGGCCGCTATAAACAGTAGACCACCCGCGGTAACTACAGGACCGCCATAATTTTCGGTACCACTATGAATTCCTTTTGCTTTCAATTCCGGATAATCGCCCAAAGTATCTTTCCACAACAAATTTCCGGTGTTCAAATCAATCGCATTCAAAGTTCCCCATGGCGGTTTCACCGCAGGATAACCTTCTTTGGTTAAAAATTTATTATAACCCGTAGAAGAATAAGGAAGATCAGTCCAGCTGTCTTCGACTTTTTGCGGTGCAATAAACTTTCGGCTTTGCTCTTTTTTATTATCCAGGATAAATGAGGCGAGCGCATTGATTTCTTCTTTATCCAATTGTTTAAAAGCAGGCATCATTCTTCTGCCGGAGGAAACGATCTGTTCAAACTGTTGTTGATTGTATTTTTTATTGATGCCGATGAGTACCGGATAATTTGCACTTCCTTCTCTTTGCGGACCGTGGCAATTCATGCAACTGGTGTTGTAGATCCGCGTTCCTGCTTGCAGATTGGTTTCTGCTTTTTGCGGTTTATTTTTTACGTCTACCATGGTCAGTATCCACGGCATTTCGCTTGCATTTACATAAAGGATTCCTGTCAACGGATCGTAAGCAGGACCACCCCACTCACCGCCTCCATCAAAACCTGGAAAAATGACCGTTCCTTCTTTAGACGGAGGATTAAACATATTGCCGCTATGATAATGAACCAGACGGTTTTTGATGTCCGCATAAGAAGAATCTGAAACAAGATCATTCAAATCCTTTTCGGCTAATAATTGCCTTGCGAATGGTTTTGGAAAAGAAGGAACCGGTTGAGTAGGAGATAATTTTTCTCCGGTCAGTTCACTTTGATCAGGCACAGGTACTTCATTAATCGGATAAACGGATTCACCGGTTTTCCTGTTGAATAAAAAAATAAATCCTGATTTGGTAGTTTGCGCAATCGCATCAATAGTTTTTCCATCTTTTTTTATTGAAACCAAAACAGGCGCTGTTGGCAAATCCCTGTCCCACACGTCATGATGTACGGTTTGAAAATGCCAGATTCTTTTTCCCGTTGCTGCATCCAATGCAAGAACACAATTGGCAAAGAGATTATTTCCGGTTCTTCTTCCGCCATAAAAATCATAAGAAGCCGAGCCCATAGGAGCAAAAAGAATTCCGTTCTTTTCATCGAGGCTAAATCCCGACCAGGCATTTGCGCCTCCAATATGTTTCCAGGCATCTTTGTCATCCCACGAATCATATCCAAATTCTCCCGGCTGGGGAATCGTATGAAATATCCACCGCAACTTTCCGGAATGAACATCATACGCCCTGATAAAACCGGGCGCTGCATCTGCTTCTTCAGAAACCCGGCAACCAACAATGATCATGTCTTTGTAAATAATTCCAGGCGAAGTCATCGCTACATACAGTTTAGAAGCATCTCTTCCCAAATCTCTGTGCAAATCGATTTTGCCATTTTCGCCAAATGATTTTACCGGAATGCCTGCTTTGCCATCAATGCAATAGAGTTGAGAATTGGCCGAATAAAATATCCGCTGGCTGTCTTTGTTGTCAGAATAAAAAGTAACGCCACGGCAAACATTCATCCCAAAGTTTCGCTCCTTTTTTACCGTTGAATCATTCATGGGATCGAAAACCCATTTTTCTTTTCCTGTCGCGGCGCGGAGAGCAAAGAGCTTTAGTTTGGGTGAAACGGCAAAAAGTGTAGAATCAATGATAATAGGATTTACCTGGATTTGTGTCATACTATCAGCATCACCGGTATGATACGTCCACGCAACTTTTAATTGCGTAACATTATTGGTATCAATTTGATTTAAGGAAGAATAATGATTCGCTTCTTTATTTCCTCCGTAAACGGGCCATCCGGAGTAATTAGTAGTAGGTTTTCGATTGCAGGAAAAAAATATTAAAACCGTGCAAGCAAAGCCAGTAAAGAATCTCAACAGTCGGAGGCAGTCATTTTTCAACATGGATGAGTTAAAAATTTTATTTTGTTTATATGGTTTCAAGAAAATCTGTTACCCGTTTTTCATCGCTGCTCCGTTGCAGAAAAACATTATTAATTGTTCGAAAACGCCGATTCGAATGGTAGCATAGAATTCATAAACCTCAAGCCAAATTAAAGTAAATTTTTTGGGTTGCAAATTATTTTCAGCAAAGATTGGAATAGGCAAACAAATCCGGTTTCGCAATAAACAATACTTTTGCTGTTTCTCATAAATCAACCATTATTTTGAAAAAGACAGCTATTATAACAGGCGCTGCTGGCAATCTCGGAAAAGCGGTAGTAACAAAATTCATTGACGAAGATTATACTGTTATCGGAACAGTACATAAGAAATCGGCAGCAGGTGATTCGGTATATCAACCGTTTGAAGAAGTAGCGATTGATTTATTGAATGAAGAAAGCTCTGAAAAGTTTGTGCAGGATGTGATTGGAAGACATGGAAAAATTGACGTTGCGGTTTTAACTGCGGGAGGTTTTACAATGGGAAATGTTGAATCGACAACCACGCAGCATATTTACAAACAATACCAGTTGAATTTTGAAACCACTTACAATGTTGCCCGATTTATATTTATACAGATGATGCAACAAAACAGCGGACGCATTTTTTTAATTGGTTCAAGGCAAGGCTTAGAAGCATCTAAAGGAAAAGGAGCCATTGCGTATGCGTTATCCAAGTCACTTATTTTTCGTTTGGCCGAAATAATGAATGCGGAAGCAAAAGGAAAAGATATAGTTACGACCGTCATTGTACCGAGCACCATTGACACGCCGGAAAATAGAAAATCAATGCCAGAAGCGGATTTTAGCAGCTGGGTAAAACCTTCAGAAATTGCTGATACCATTTTTTTCTATTCAGGAGAGACAGCTAATGCTATAAGAGAACCGGTGATTAAAATTTTCAACAGATCTTAAAAATATTCAAAAATATTAGCTGCGTAGAGTAGGAAAATAAAACGATGGTTTGAAGTGCAAACCATCGTTAAAATACAAATTCCTTTTATTTCTTCGTTTGTTGAATCGTACCGAAAGAAATGTGTAACGGCTAGGCCACCTTCAGCATGCTCAATTTACTAATGCTGAATTTGCGCTGTGCATATTCCAATGTTACCGTAAATGTTTTTACTTTCTGGGAAGGAAGTTCATACATCGCATCCGTCAGGATGCTTTCGCAAATACTTCTTAAGCCACGAGCACCGAGCTTGTATTCCATTGCTTTTTCTACCATAAAATCGTAAACTTCATCCTCAATGACCAGATTGATTCCCTCAAGGTCAAACAATTTTTTATATTGCTTGATAAGAGAATTTTTCGGTTCGGTAAGAATGTTTCTCAAAGTGGTAGCGTCCAGCGGATTCAGATAAGTGACAACCGGAAGCCTTCCGAGCAACTCAGGAATAAGCCCAAAAGATTTGAGGTCCTGTGCATTTACAAACTGTAACAGGTTTTTACGCTGGTATTCCTGTAAATCTTTATTTACACTAAATCCAATTGCATTCGTATTGATCCTGCGTCCAATCAAACGATCAACGCCATCAAAGGCGCCCCCACAGATAAAGAGAATGTTACTGGTATTTATTTTGATCAGCTTCTGCTCCGGATGTTTCCGTCCGCCTTGCGGGGGCACAAGCACTTCTGTTCCTTCCAGTAATTTCAGCAATCCCTGCTGCACACCTTCGCCGCTTACATCCCGTGTAATGCTTGGATTGTCGCTTTTACGGGCGATTTTATCAATTTCATCAATATAAACAATTCCTTTTTGAGCAGCGTTTACGTCAAAATTACATACTTGCAACAGGCGACTTAAGATGCTTTCCACATCTTCGCCTACATATCCTGCTTCTGTAAAAACGGTGGCATCTACTATCGCAAACGGAACATTCAAAATACGGGCAATCGTTTTTGCCAATAGTGTTTTACCGGTTCCGGTTTCGCCGACCATGATGATGTTGCTTTTTTCGATCTCAACATCATTGTCTATCTTTTGATTTAGGCGTTTGTAATGATTATAAACCGCTACTGCAAGCACTTTCTTTGCATCGTCCTGCCCGATGACATATTCATCGAGGAACTTCTTCAGCTCCATTGGTTTCTTTACAGAAAGTTTATAGTTCGAAACAGATGCATTTTCCTGCGGAACAATTTCCTGCATAATAATTTCCTGCGCATGCTCAATGCAGTTTTCACAGATATGTCCTTCCTGTCCTGCTATCAGTATTTTTACTTCATCACGGCTTCTTCCGCAAAATGAGCAATGTAAGGTTTGTTGTTTTGCCATTGGGTTTACAGATATTTTTTGCAAATTAGCTTTTTTCTAAAAAAGTAAATGCTAATTTTATCATTTATAAGACAACCTAAACTGTCAAAATGATGCTTTACAGTTTTTTTAAAATTTGATCTACAATACCATATTTTTTACTTTCTTCTGCGTCCATCCAGTAATCGCGGTCAAAATCTTTCATCACTTTTTCATACGATTGGCCGCAGTTTTCGGCAAGAATTTTAGCGCCTAGTTGCTTTGCTTTCAAAATTTGAACGGCCATAATTTCAAGGTCAGCACTGGTTCCCTGGCCGCCACCACTTGGCTGATGGATCATTACTTCG
>JAHEZB010000102.1 GCA_023251285.1 Chitinophagaceae bacterium
AAATGCAGTTGATAAATACAGTAAGATTTATAAGGCGATTTTAAAATGATTATCGGGAATGTTTTCAGAAATAGGAATTCGAGATATTTATTTGTTTGCTAAAAACCTGATTTTATCTGTTAGTATCTAAACAATTTCTTCATTTATTGCAGATCAAAAAAACAACTACAGCTTTTTCCCTACCGCATGATAAAAAGGAATTCCATCACTTATCACGATATCGGTTAATCCTGCATTCTGCATCATTTCTGTCACCTCGCTTTTTGAAAATCTCTGCTCAAGCCGGGTCCCAAAACGATCCAGCGCATCATTTCTGATCATAAAGAAAGAACGATTTTGATATCCGTGCAAAGGCATTCGTTTCGCCAAATCTTTAAAGCTCAAAAAGTTAATAAATCTTCCTGCCCAAACAAATGGCATGTAAAAAATAACAGCAAGTATATCGCAAATAAAATGTTTCATTTTACCTGGAAACGCGCTTACTATTATTCTGATAACGTTACTGATTTTAAAAAGCAGCCTATAAAATGGACCGCGGCGATCGAGGTTATAATATAAATAAACAAAAAAGTAGCCGCCCTTTTTTACTTTTTTGACGCAATCTCTCAAGGCTTTTTCTGTATCGGGAATATGATGCAAAACACCGACACTCATTACAAAATCAAAAGTTTCGTCAGCAAAAGGAAGTGTTTCTATAGAAGCTTTTGATAAACGAACATTTTTAATTTTTCCGAGCAATTTATCTGCTGCGAAAATGGCATTACTCGGATCAACTGCCTCAATAAATCCAATTTTTGCCGCCAAATATTTCGTCCACCTTCCGGTGCCACAACCGACATCCAGTGCATATGTTTGTGAATTGATTATATCATCGTTCAGAATATCAAAATACTCGTCACCTCCTTTTTTCACCAGGTCATCATCATGATCACCGAATCTCAACCATTCTTTTCCAAATTCATCTACTACTTTATTATCAATATTTTTTCCGGCAGCATCGAATACATTAATTAGCCGGTTTTCGCCTTCAATAATACGATCAGGCTGCCTTAAAAAATCACCTTTCATACCTTGCTTTCTCACTTTTTTATACTTTGGCAAAATAACATTTATTAAAATAATTCAAATCAAAATTTTCGATTAATATTGTTGGGATGACAAAAGGAAAACTGGTTATTTCTCTTGATTTTGAGATTTATTGGGGAGTGCGCGATGCCATTAAATTAACTGATTACAAAGCCCAACTTCTGGATGTCCAAAAAGTAATTCCGGGTTTATTGCAACTGTTTGCCAAATATAACATTCATGCAACTTTCGCTATTCTTGGCTTTCTATTCTTTAATAACAAAAAGGATCTGATAAATAACTTGCCTGCCGATAGACCGCAATATTTCAATTCAAATCTTTCGCCCTATACCGGTCATTTTAATTTCCTCGGAGAAAATGAAGAAAACGATTCCCTTCATTTTGGAAGCAAACTGGTCCAGCAGATTATTGATGCACGCCAGGAGATTGGTTCTCATACATTCTCACATTATTATTGCCTTGAAAAAGGGCAAACAAAAAAGGATTTTGCGTCAGATCTTTCAATGGCAAAAAAAATTGCCAAAAACTACGATATTGAATTGGAAAGTATTGTTTTTCCAAGGAATCAGTACGACAATGACTATTTAGATGTTTGCAATGAGATGGGCTTTACTTCATTTCGGGGAAACGAAAAATCCTGGCTTTTTTCATCAAAATATCATGGAAAGGCAATGTTGATTCGCCGCCCGTTTCGTCTTCTTGATTCTTACTTCAATTTAAGCGGTCATAATTGTTATTCCAATGAAGAAATGAAACAAGGTGATCTTATCAATATTCCTTCCAGCAGATTTTTGAGACCTTTTGATATAAAATTAAAAGCTTTTGAAAATCTTCGGCTAAAGCGAATAAAAGACAGCATGACTTATGCAGCAATCCATGGATTAACTTATCATCTTTGGTGGCATCCGCATAATTTTGGAATAAATATGAACGAAAATTTTTCGTTTTTAGAAAAAATATTAAGTCATTACTCTGAATTGAATAAGAGATACCATTTTGAAAGTATGAACATGTCAGAAGTATCAAAAGAATTAATGCGTGGTGAATGAATAAGAGAAAGCTAATATTGCTGGCCAGAAATGGCGCATCTACAAGAATTCTTTATAATTCATTAAAAAATGATTTTGAAATAGAGGCAATCATCCTTGAAAAACCTGTATCAGCAAAGGAATTTATAAAAAAAAGAGTGAAAAAATTAGGTTTAGCAAAAGTAGCCGGCCAGGTTTTGTTTCAATTTTCAATTGTCCGAATTCTTCGCCTTATTTCTTCAAAAAGAATAAAAGAAATCCTAAACGGTTACGAATTAAAGGACACGCAGCTTCCTACTGAAAAGATTATCCAAATCAATTCTGTAAATGATAATGAATGTCTTCTTTTATTAAAAAAAATAAATCCGGAGCTAGTAATTGTAAACGGAACACGTATTATTTCTAAAGCAATTTTAAATTGCATTCCGGCCAAATTTGTTAATATTCATGCAGGCATCACCCCTAAATACAGGAATGTTCATGGCGCTTATTGGGCGCTGGTAAATAATGATGCGGAGAATTGCGGAGTAACGGTCCATCTTGTAGATCCTGGTATAGATACAGGAAATATTATTTATCAAAAAAAAATACCGGTAACATTAAAAGACAATTTTGTCACTTATCCTTTTTTACAACTAGCCGAGGGGATTATTTTATTAAAAAAAGCGTTGCCCGATATCATTGCAAATCAGGTAAAGTTTCAAAAAAACAATCTGGAAAGTAAACTTTGGTATCATCCCACCATCTGGCAATATATTTTTTACAGAATCGTTCATAATAAAAAGTAAAACAGATACCAGAAACATTTTCTGATTGGAAATGTTTGAATTACTTTCTGATAGTGATATAATACCTTTCTGATGGCCGCTATTGATATTTTTCTTGTCCCGGTTTATATATTATTGCTGTATCTTTTCTTCCGGGCAAAGAGAAAAAAATATACCGATCCGCACTTGCAGAAATATCACAAGCAAGGTTTTTGGATTAAAATATCTGCGAGCATTCTCTTTGTTCTTTATTACTCTTATCTGACGCAGGGAGATTGCACTTCTTTATATCAATATGAAGGAAATAATTTATATCGCCTTATTCTGCACAACAGCGATAATTTTAAATATATTTTTCAAAGCGGAAAAGACTTTGATCCTTCATTGGTGAAGGACAGATTTAATGTGGGATATTTTCGCGATGAATCGAATTACATGGTGATTCGCCTCGATGCACTTTTCTCTTTTGTTTGCTTTGGAAGCTATGCTGTCATAAATTTAATTTTTGCATGCCTTGCGTTTTCCGGCTTATGGAAACTGTATTTATTTTTTTATGAGCAATATCCGAAACTGCATAAACAATTTGCTATTTCCATTTTATACTTCCCTACTCTTGCATTCTGGAGCGCAGGATTATTAAAAGACTCTTTGTGTATCGCTGCCTTAGGCTGGCTTACCTATTCTTTATATGGATTACTGTACAAAAGAAAATCCGTTATCAAAAATTGTATCATTGTTTTTATTTCCGCTTATTTCCTGACTATTCTAAAAGTTTATATTCTACTCGCGTACGTTCCATTTTTTGTATTGTTTATCATTTTCAAAAATGTACAAAGTATCCGGTTTAAATTTCTCAGGTATTTTCTGGCACCCACGCTTATTGCTTTAAGCGTATATTCATTTACCAGTATTTTATCGGCATACAACGACGAGCTTGGAGCCTATGCGGTAGAAGATGTAACCTCCAGTATTTCAAATTTAAATCACGTGCTGGAAGTACGTACCGGCCGGGAGGATGCTGCCTCTAATTTTAGCCTCGGCTCAGAATATGATGGTACATTTTCAGGGCTGATAAAAATAGCACCTGTGGCAGTGGCGACAACATTTTTCAGGCCTTTTATATGGGAAGCACACAAAATATCACAATTAATGGCAGCGGTTGAAAGCCTCGTGCTCATGTTTTTCACGTTATTTATTTTATTTAAAAGCGGCCCGTTCAGACTCGTAAAATGGATCCTCAGCGATCCGTTAATTATGTATTGTTTGCTTTTCGCCGTTGTATTTGGATTATTTGTAGGTGCCAGCACTTTAAATTTTGGAACACTCGTTCGTTATAAAATTCCCTGCCTGCCTTTTTACACCATTTCTTTATTTTTAATTTATGAAAAAGTAAAAGAAAGAGCCGCAAGAAAAGCTTTACAAAAGGCAGAGAATCATTCGCCAGTAACCGTATTAGTTCCTGCTATTTCTGAGGAGACTTCCTTTTGAAAATATTTTTTGTAAAGCGATCTGATACATTTATATTGTTTGAAAAATTTCACCTTTTCAAACAGCTGAATGGTTCATTTGCCCAAATTAATAGCAGATCTCGCCTTAATCCTGATCACAGGGGCAATTACTACCTTATTATTCCGGAAGATAAAACAGCCATTGGTTTTAGGATATATTATTGCCGGATTTTTTGTTGGCCCTCATTTGTCTATTACACCTACGGTTGCCGATAATGATAATATTAAAACACTTGCAGAAATTGGTGTTATTTTTCTTCTTTTCAGCCTCGGACTTGAATTTAGTTTTAAAAAATTATTACGTGTTGGTGGAGCTGCTTCCATTACCGCTTTCGTAGAAATTGCTTTTATAACCGTAACCGGCTATATACTTGCACGTTGGATGGGTTGGTCTTTTATGGATAGCCTGTTCCTTGGCGGTATGCTCGCCAGTTCTTCCACTACTATTATCATCCGCGCATTTGATGAACTGGGAATAAAAACCAAACAATACGTGCGTGTGGTTTTTGGTGTATTGGTAGTGGAAGACATTGTAGTGATCCTGTTGATGGTTTTATTATCTACCATGGCCGTAAGTAAACAATTCCAGGGAATGGAATTATTATTTACGGTAACAAAATTGCTCTTTTTTTTAGCCTTATGGTTTCTCGCGGGTATTTTTTTGCTGCCTACATTTTTAAAAAAGGCAAAAAAATTATTAGATGACGAAGCTTTATTGATCTTATCTATTGGCCTTTGCCTTGGGATGGTAGTAGTAGCAACACAGGTAGGGTTTTCTGCAGAATTAGGTGCTTTCATCATGGGATCAATCATGGCAGAAACTACTTCTGCCGAAAAAGTGGAACACATTATCAAACCGGTAAAAGATCTTTTTGCAGCAGTATTTTTTGTTTCCGTCGGAATGATGATTGATCCGCAAGCCATTGTACAATACGGATGGCCCGTTTTATGGATCACCTTATTAACTTTATTTGGAAAATTGTTCAGCACCACATTGGGCGCTTTAATCTCCGGGCAACCGTTGAAACAATCGGTGCAGGTAGGAATGAGCATGGCTCAGATAGGCGAGTTTGCTTTTATTGTAGCAACGCTTGGACTTTCACTCGGGGTTACCAGCGATTTTATTTTTCCTGTTGTAGTTGGCGCTTCTGCAATCACTACTTTCACTACACCGTATATGATCAAATTTTCAGAACCGGTTTATAATTTCATTGTAAAACATTTGCCGGCTAAATGGGTCATTGCCCTGAGTCATTATTCATCCGGAGCACAACACATCCAGGCAGAAAGTAACTGGAAAGTGGTCATGAAATCGTACGCATCGATCATGATTACGAATGGAATTATTTTGATCGCGCTTTTTTTAATTTCCGTAAACTTCCTGATGCCGTTTTTGAATGAGCACATTGAAAATTCGCTTTTAAACAAAGTTACAGGCTTGGTTATTACCCTTGGAGTTTCCGCGCCATTCTTATGGGCATTGATGGCAAAAAAGCCGGCTATTTCCGCTTATAAAGAACTTTGGCTGGTAAATAAATACAACCGTGGCCCTTTATTGGTATTGGAAATCTCCAGAAATATTATTGGTATTCTGCTAATAGGTTTTTGGGTAAATGGCTTTTTTTCCACGAAAATTACGTTTCTGATCGCCGTCCCGCTGATCATCATTGTAATGCTCCTTTTTTCCAAAAGGATACAAGCATTTTACCAAAGAATTGAAGGTAGGTTTTTGAGTAATTTGAATGCACGGGAAAAATTGGCCGGCGAGAAACAAGCGGAAAAGAACCGCGTCCAAAATCGTTTCAATCCTCAATCCGATCTATCGCCTTGGGATGCACACATGATAGATATGGAAGTAAATCCGCAGGCTGAGTATATTGGAAAAACGCTGGTGGAGCTCGCATGGCGTGAGAAATATGGAATTAATATCGCTTATATTAAAAGAGGAGAAAAATTGATTTACGCTCCCGGCCGAAACAACCGTTTATTGCCTTTCGATCACATAGGAATTATCGCTACTGACGACCAAATGCAAACATTCCGACCAGTATTCGACGCTATTGAAACCGTCGGAAAAACCAATGAGCAACTGGATGATATCGTGCTTCAAAAGATTGTCGTAGATGAACACAATAAACTGAAGGGCTTGTCCATTCGTGATTCGCACATCAGGGAAAAAACAAATGGATTGGTGGTGGGTATTGAAAGAGATAAAGAAAGAGTTCTAAATCCTGATTCAACTACCAATTTTGAGTGGGGCGATATTGTATGGATCGTGGGCGAAAGAAAAAAAATTCATCAATTGCATTCAGTATGAAACATTTTTATGAGGAAATAAAAATCGTTTCATTTCCCCTGCGACTGCACCTGATTTCACAGAGCAAATGAACAAATAAACTGTTTTCCTATTTTCAGAATCTACCGTTTTGATGAATGTTTTCAGAAATAATAAGAGTATTTTGCAATGAAATTAATCAAGGAAAACCATGTGCGGTATTGCAGGAGCGATCAACTCCCGTTTCTCTTATCAGGAGATTATCAAAACTTTGAGTCATCGCGGTCCCGATGAACAAAATGCATATCAAAATAAGAACGTAGATCTCTTCCATT
>JAHEZB010000103.1 GCA_023251285.1 Chitinophagaceae bacterium
CTGTTGATCACTTCTTTTTTTCCCGAATGGAATGTACTCAGCGCTCCTTTGATAATCAATTCATTTCTCGTTTGGATATGGTCTAAAATGAGTAATCTGAACAACAATCAACATCCGAAATCTACTCTATTCAATGTCGGCATTGCTATTGGACTTTGTTCCTTTTTTTATCTTCCATCTATTGCTTTTGCCGCATTGATTATTCTTACTTTACTCATTACAAGACCTCCAAAAGTGGCGGAATGGCTTATCACTTTCATTGGCGTACTTACTCCCTGGTATTTTTTGGCTTCATATCTTTTTTTTACCAATCGTTTGTATTCTTTTCGGGTATCAGGTTTAGGAATGTCTCATTCTTTTTTTAAACCGGCGATCCTGGAAATAGCCGGCATTTCATTTATTGGTTTGATGATTATTATGGGTGCTTTTTTCGTGCAGTCGTCTGTATCAAAACAGATATTGCAGGTTAGAAAAAACTGGGCCTTATTATTTTTATTCTTGATCATTTCCACCGCAATTCCTTTTATTGATCCGCATCATTCTATAGAATATTGGTTGCTGGCTTTAATTCCCGCTGCTGCATTTGTTGGTTGTGCATTTTACTATCCGCGTACCAGATGGATCCCAATGGTTCTACAATGGCTGATGGTCGGATTTGTGGTTTACATGCAGTATTTTAAAAAATAATTTTGCTATAGTTACCTTTGTAGTGAATTAAAAAACATAAAACATGAAATTTGGTGTGGTAGTTTTCCCGGGTTCGAATTGTGATAGAGATATGATCCATGCTTTAAAAAATGATCTGGATCAGGAAGTGATTACTTTGTGGCATAAAGATAAAGATCTTTCGATGTTTGAAACTTCAGATTGCATTGTACTTCCCGGAGGATTCAGTTTTGGTGATTATCTGAGGTGCGGAGCCATTGCGCGTTTCAGTCCAATGATGCAAAGTGTAATTGAATTTGCAAACAAAGGTGGTAAAGTATTTGGCGTATGCAACGGCTTTCAGATCCTTTGCGAAAGTGGTTTGCTTCCCGGCGTTTTATTACAAAATGCACAAATGAAATTCAATTGTAAAAATGTTTTTCTGCGTGGCTCCGGAGAATACTCAAATGAAGTTTTTAAAATTCCTGTCGCCCATGGAGAAGGAAGATATTTTGTGAAAGAAGAAGAACTGGAAGAGATTGAAAAAAACCACCAGGTACTTTACAGTTATTGTAATGAAAAAGGCGAAGTTCATATAGATCACTCACCAAATGGTTCAATCAATTCTATTGCAGGAATTACCAACAAGGAAAGAACGGTTTTTGGTATGATGCCACATCCGGAAAGGGCCTGCAATCCGGCTCTTGGCAATATCGATGGAAGAAAGATTTTTAAAGAGCTTTTTTCTATAAATTAATTCTGCCTTTTTTTCTTTCCAGCAAAGCAAGAAATAAATGCCATTTGTAATTATTTATTCATTTATTTTGAAATTAAAATGAATGAATAATTCGTTGACTTTGCCATCAGTTACTCCAAAATTCAGAATTGGTTCTGTAGATATTCTTCGTGGTCTGGTGATGATCATAATGGCACTTGATCACACCCGTGATTTTTTGCATTATAATATAGATCCTACCAATTTACAAACTACCACGCCCGTTTTATTTTTCACCAGGTGGATCACTCATTTTTGCGCGCCGGTTTTTGTTTTTTTATCCGGTACTTCTGCGTTTCTTTCCGCAACAAAAAAAACCAAAAAGCAGTTGTCATCTTTTTTATTGAAAAGAGGGATCTGGTTGATTGTGATTGAACTTACCGTATTTAATTTATTCCTCACCTTTGATATTACTTTCGGCTTTTTAGCGATTGAGGTTTTATCTGTAATTGGCTTTTCAATGATCATTTTGGCAGCGGCCATTTATTTGCCACTTCGCACCATATTTTTCATTGGATTAATAATAGTTTGCGGACACAATCTTCTCGATGCATTCGATTGTGTCAAACCAACTGAAACGCCCTTATGGTGGGGCTTTCTTCATCAGCAATCCTTTTTCCCGTATGATCACAACCGGTTATTTGCCATTCTATATCCACTACTTCCATGGCCCGGAGTAATGATGTTAGGATATTGCCTTGGTTCACTTTACAAAAAAGAAGTTGACGCGAAAAGAAGGCAAAACATTTTGTTGTCAACCGGAATCCTAATCACTTTGTTTTTTATTATTCTTCGTTTTACCAATATTTATGGCGATCCTTCGGAATGGCACCGGCAAAAAACTTTTGTGTTTACCATTCTTTCTTTTTTAAATACAACAAAATATCCCGCTTCACTTCTCTTTTTATCGATGACATTGGGACCGGCAATCATTTTGCTTTCTTTATTTGACCGCTCAAAAGGAAAATGGACCAAGATTGTGGCAGTATATGGACGCGTTCCGTTTTTTTATTTCCTGGTTCATTTTTTAATAATTCATATCATTTGCATGATTTTATTTTTCGCAAACGGGCATACTTTATCAGAGGCAAATACCGGTTTTTTACATTTCAAATCGCCCAAGGATGGTTTGCCGTTGGGAATTGTGTATTTGATTTGGATTGCGGTTGTGGTTGCCATGTATCCTCTTTGTAAAAGATATGACCGGTTAAAATCTTCTCACAAAAAATGGTGGCTTAGTTACCTGTAAGGTTCCTTTACGGGTAAAAATAAAAACAGGAATTGGACATATTTGTTCCTTTACTGAAGATGATATTTTATTATCTTCATCATTCTTTTAAACGGTATTTTCAAATAAGAATCTGATGATTTCGAAAGCGTTAAAATATGTATTCTTTCTGGTTCTATTGTTTACGATGAGTTGTAAACAACAAAAAAAATATACTCATCCAACGATCGATATCCAAACTTATTATGGCGATATTATTGTTGAATTATATCCTGAAAAAGCACCCAAAACAGTCGCTGCATTTCTTTCTTATGTTGATTCAGGTTATTATAAAAACACTTCTTTTTACCGCGTATTAAAAAAAGAAGATCAGGCAATGAATGTGGATAAAGCTGAGCTTATCCAGGGCGGACTTTGGCAGACGAATTATAAATTGCAAAAAACAATTCCTGGTATTCCCCTGGAAACTACCAAACAAACCGGCATTCTTCATAAGGAAGGAGTCATTTCTCTTGCCAGGAATGAAGACCCGAATTCAGGAAATACCGAATTTTTTATTACCCTCGATAATGAGCCGGATTATGATTATGGCGGCGATGCCAGTCCGGACAAACAGGGATATACAACTTTTGGAAAAGTAATCGAAGGCATGCAATATGTAAAAGAAATTCATCAACAGCCTGATTTTGAAACCAATCTCAAACCACCAATAAGAATTATCAATATTAAAAGATTGTGAATTTTATTTTAATTACTCCAATTTAAAATCTGCTTCTTTCACATCCCTGTTATTTGTTCCAATAAACACCTTGAAATTTCCCGGCTCATACACATATTTCAAATCACTGTTGTAAAACTTGAGATCACTAACAGAAATTGTAAATGAAACTTTTTTTGATTCGCCCGGCGCTAAGGTAATTTGCTGAAAGCCTTTTAATTCTTTGACCGGTCGTGCAATGCTTCCAACCATATCACGAATATATAATTGCACGGTTTCTTTTCCTGCCACTGTTCCTGCATTGGTAACGGTTACGCTTGCAGTTATTTTCCCATTTGGGTGTAAAGTTTTATTGCCTAATGAAATATTACTGTATGAAAAAGTAGTATAGCTCAATCCATAACCAAATGAATATAGCGGATCATTGCTTGCGTCCAGGTAATCTGATTTAAATTTTGGCGAATCACCCGGATGAAAAGGTCTTCCCGTATTCAAATGATTATAATAAATTGGGATTTGGCCAACGTTGCGTGGAAAAGTTACCGTTAATTTGCCTGAGGGATTATAATTGCCAAACAACACGTCTGCTACAGCATTGCCTGCTTCTGTTCCTCCAAACCAAACATCGAGGATTCCATTTACATGTGCATCCTCCCAAGTCAATGTCATTGGCCTTCCATTCATTAAAACCAAAACAATGGGTTTCCCTGTTTTTACCAACGCTTTCAATAAATTTTCCTGGCTCTCCTGCAAGCCTATGTGGGTCATGCTGGACGACTCGCCGGTCATATCTGCCGCTTCCCCAAGTACAGCCACTACCACGTCAGCTTTATTTGCCGTTTCTACTGCTTCATTAATCATTTCTTCCGGCGATTTTTTATCTACCGTGATTTCTTCTCCAAACACATTCACGCGCTTGATAAATTCAGTATCATCACTGATGTTAGCTCCTTTGGCGTACAAAATGTTTACATCGTTTCCTGCAACATTTTTAATGCCCTGCATTATGGTAATACTTTTTTCAGGATCGCCGGAAACACTCCAGGTGCCAAGCATATTTCTTTTGCTGTCGGCTAAAGGCCCGATCAATGCAACTGTTCCTGATTTTTTTAAAGGCAATACATGGTTGTCATTTTTGAGCAAGACGAAAGAACGGGCTGCAATTTTGCGGGCTTCCTCTAAATTGACCTGGCTCATCAGTTCTGTTTTTGCTCTTTGATCATTGCAATAACGGTAAGGATCGTCAAACAAACCGAGTTTATATTTTGCTTCAAGGATCCTTCTGCAGGCATCGTCAATTGTTTTCGCAGATACTTTTCCTTCTTTTACCAACTGGGCGGCATATTTTAAAATGTCTTCACTTACCATATCCATGTCCACACCTGCATTTAATGCCAGTTCCGCCACTTTTTTATCATCGCCCATTCCATGATTGACCATTTCGCTTATTGACGTGTAATCAGTAACAACCAATCCTTTAAATCCCCATTGTTTGCGAAGCAAATCAGTCAAAAGCCATTTGTTTGCAGTAGCGGGTATTCCATCAATCGTGTTAAATGAAGTCATGATACTTCCTGCACCGGCATCAACCGCTGCTTTGTAAGGAGGAAGATATTCATTGTACATTTTTACCTTGCTCATGTCTACAGAATTGTAGTCTCTGCCCGCTTCTGCAGCTCCATACAACGCAAAGTGTTTTACACAAGCCATCACGGTTGTATCTTTTGAAAGATCATTTCCCTGGTAACCTTCTACCATCACTTTTGCAATTTGAGATCCAAGGAAGGGATCTTCTCCGGATCCTTCTGCAATCCGTCCCCAGCGAGGATCACGGGCAATATCAACCATTGGCGAGTACACCCAGTTCAATGCATCGGCAGTAGCTTCATTGGCAGCAATTCTTGCGCTTTTTTTGATCATTGCTGTATCCCAACTGCTGGACAAACCGAGTGGAATGGGGAAAATAGTACGATGACCATGAATGACATCGAGCCCGAATAATAAAGGAATATGTAGTCGTGAATTGTTGACGGCAATTTCCTGTGCGCGGCGAATTTTGTCCGGCCCGGTGATGCCGAATAAGCCGCCTACCTGCCCTTTTCGGATTTTATCATCCACATCTTTACTTACAACTGCACCGGTAACAGTACCGCCGGGAGTAACAAGATTTAATTGCCCTATCTTTTCCTCCATCGTCATTTTCTTCATCAGGTTATTGATGAAGTCATTCATTTTATTGGACTGCGCATTTGCAGTAAACGAACAAATAATGAAGAAAACGAAAATGCTTTTGTTTAGTTTTTTCATGATCCGGGATTTTTATTTTTTCAATAAATATGGTTGAATAATTCTTTGCCAGATGTGATACCCTTGATCATTCATATGGAGCTCATCCGCGATGAAAAGGCTTTTATCAGGAGTGCCGTCTTTGTTGAGCATCGCATGATAAACATCTATAAAAGCTGCATTTTTTTGATGACTCAAAAAATCTTTTATCATTGAATTTGCTTCCTGCATTTCCGGCATAAGCTTTTCCCGGCTGGGACTTGGTTTTATCGAAACAAAAGCGATGGAAGTATTGGGAAGATGTTTTCTTATTAATGAAAATAATTTTTCAAAACGATTCAACACAGAATCGGCCGTGATCATATCGGAAGAAGCAAGGTCATTGTCTCCTTCATAAATTAGTACTTGTTTTGGTTCATAAGGATAAACAATTTCATTTAAATAGCGCATCGCATCAGGAATTGTGGAACCACCAAATCCACGGTTAATGATGGTGTAACCGGGAAAATACTTCTGCACATCCTGCCATTTTCTGAAAGAAGAACTTCCGAGAAAAAGTATCGCATGTTTTGGCGGAAAGTGAATGCTGTCCTCCTTTTTAAATTGTTGGATCTCAGAATAAAAAGGTGTGTTTTGTGCTTTTACAAAACCCACCAGGAAAAGAAATACAACCAATAGTTTTAATTTATTAATCATGCGGGATTGTTTGTTAGATTTTTAAAAAAGATAAATTTACGGAATGGATTTTTAATGTCTTAAAAAGATCCTAATGAAAATCGGGTTTACATTTGCAACGTTTTTCGATCATTGCCATCTTAAATTTACCTCTTTAATACTTCCGTAAAAATGTTGACACCTGACATACTTTCTTTAGCTAAAACACTTTGGAATTACCACCAAATGAATCATGTGTTGGCAAAATCAGATTGCATTCTTGCGCTTGGCAGTCATGATCTTAGAGTGGCGGAAAGGGTGGCGGAATTATATCACCAGGGCTTGGCGCCATTGGTGATCATGTCCGGAGGCTTGGGAAATTTTACACAGGAAATCTGGACAGAATCGGAAGCGGATAAATTCGCCAAAATCGCAATAGAAAAAGGAGTTCCGCCGGAAGCAATTTTGATAGAAAATAAATCAACCAATACCGGAGAAAATATTTTATTTACCCAAAAGTTGTTGGCAGAAAATCAGTTAAATCCCCAAAGTTTTATTGTGGTGCAAAAACCCTACATGGAGCGAAGGTCTTATGCTACTTTTAAGAAACACTGGCCTGATAAAAACCTGAGCGTTACTTCTCCCCAAATTTCATTTGAAACTTATGCGACAGAGGAAATTCC
>JAHEZB010000104.1 GCA_023251285.1 Chitinophagaceae bacterium
AGATCGGAATTTCTGTATTGCTCAGCCTGATATTTTCGCAAACACTGATTCCATCTATTTCCGGAAGCATCACATCCAGGATGATCAGGTCAAAATATTCGTTATGGATTACTTTTAATGCGTCTGCTCCATTGTAGGCAGAAGTAACATCGTAGCCTTCCATTTCAAAATTTAATTTGAGGGTATCCTGCAAATTTTCTTCATCCTCTACGAGTAAGATAGAATGTTTTTTTGTTGGCATAAAATTGATTTAGTTATTAGCTTTTTGAAGACCTGAATTGCATTTCAAAAATACAGCCATGAGGTATATTGTTTGTCATACTTATCTCACCGTGATGCTGTTTCACAATTTCTTTAGAAAGATACAAGCCCAGACCCGTTCCTTTTGTTTGCCTTTGCTCGCCGCGAAAATATTTTTCAAAGATTCTTTCTTTTTCTTTTGCACTGATCCCGGATCCTGTATCAATAACCTGCAGCCTGATTCTTTTATTTTCCTTAAAAACTTTTATCAAAACTACATCCTGTTTTCCTGAATACTTTAACGCGTTATCTAAAAGATTGTTAATGGCCAGTTGCAGTGAAAGCTTATCACCGGTAATAATCGTTTCGTCCTGGATATCTACTTCGATTTTCCTGTCGGGTAAGCGGGCAATAAAATCTTCTGCACAATCATTGGCAAGTGTACCGATGTCTATTTTTTCTTTTGTGAGCGTGTAGCCGCCGGCATCTAACTGGCTTAGCAAAAGCATATTGTTGCACAATGTATTCAGCCGGTTTGCTTCCTGGATCGTGCTTCTGATCAATTTTTGTTGTTGAGTATATTCCAGTTTCCTGATCTGCATCGTTTCCAGGTTCAACTTAGTAACGGCAATTGGAGTCTTCAATTCATGGGTAATTGCCATCATAAAATTTCGCTGTTGTTGGGACTGAACCAATTGTTTTTTTATAAACCGGAAGACCAATACCGCGCCCGTTAAAATCAATAATAAAAAAGTAACTCCTTCACCTATATACTGTGCAATTTTTCTGTGTCCTTCAAATTTTATTCTTCTCTCTTCCTTCAGCCGGTTTGTTTCGTTGCTCTCAATTCCCTGAATTCTAAAATTCACCAGTTCTTTGTTTTGTGTATTAAGCGCAATAAACCAGAATATCAGAGCAGCAAGAATGTAAGCAAGCAAAAACCAATAAAAAACATAGATGACCCGGAGCGGTTTTACAATTAATTTATTTTTGAGCATCCGGTAATCCATATTTTTCAAAATTTTTGAAAATATCCACAACAGCAAAGAAACTTTGATAAAAATAAATCAAATTTACATACTTACCTTTTCCACCCGGATGCCAACGTTTAGAATGTAATTCAGTGGATTTTCGCGCATGATCTGGGCAACAGAGAAAGTATAATCTCCGGAAGTTTTAAAAGAAAATGGTGCAGCAGAAATATTTTTGCGTACTTGAAAAATATCATCCATCCCGGTTCCCAGCCACCCTTTTGAATCTGTCCCCAACACTACGTTTACATTTTGAAAATCCATTGAATCTTTCGGAGTTTTTAAACCGATCCTAAGCCAGATATTATTGTATTGATAAAGATCTGTATGGCGCAAAACGACGTAAACATTATATAGTGATGTGGTATCATTAATGTGAAATGAAAACTGTGGCACATCATTATAAAACCATTGCTGGGACGGTATTACAGCTTGTTTTTCAAAAAAATTTATCTTGATACACGAGACAAGAACTGCAGACAGGAATATGATTAAACAGAATTTTTTCAAGCTGATTTTTTTACAAAAGTAATTTGTTTTTTGAGTTGTAGTAAAATGGCAAATCAAAGAAGATTAAAAGTTTGTTCTTTTATTTTTTCCAGCTCATCTTTCATCAGCACCACACTTCTTTGGATTTGAGAATCATAGGCTTTTGAACCGGTTGTATTTATTTCACGACCGATTTCCTGTACTACAAAAGACAATTTTTTGCCTTTTGCTTCTTCATCATTATCGAGGATGGAAAGAAAGTATTCGCAATGATTTTTGAGGCGCACCTGTTCTTCGCGGATGTCAATCTTTTCGATATAATAAATCAATTCCTGCTCCAACCGGTTACCGTCATAATTTTCTTTTCCCACGTTTTCTTCCAGGAGATCGACCAACTCTTTTTTCATTCTTTTTCTTCTTTCAGGTTCCAGTTTTAAAATCGCATCTTCCTGTTTTTGAATGTTTTTTATTCGCAAGCGAAGTTCCTTTTCCAATGATTTTCCTTCTTCAATGCGATGCGTGTTCAATTCCAGTAACGCCGCTTCTATCACGGCTTTCAGGTGTTTCCAGTCTGATTCATCCAAAACGTCATTACTAGGTGATACTACTTCGGGCAATCGCAATAACGCTGCTAAAACTGAGTTGGTATCAATCGATAATTCATCAGCAAGAACTTCAATCTGCTTGTAATAAGATTTGATCAGATCTGTGTTAATTACAACCGGTTTTGTGGAACCATTTTGTTTGACGAATATCAAACATTCGATAGTGCCACGGAACAGACTCTCTTGTATTAAACTTCTTATATCAAATTCGTAAGTTTTTGTGATTGGAGGAATTTTTAAATTAACATCCAGTTGTTTTCCATTCAGTGATTTTATTTCCACCAGATATGTTTTATCACCGATAGTTTGTTCTGCTCTTCCAAATCCTGTCATTGATTTTACCATCTTTATTTTTCTTTTTTAATTTTTAGCAAGTTATACAATTCCTGTTTAGATATGATTTTCATTTCAGCAGGAAGTAGATCATCCAAAGTGATTTTTTCAATGCGGTACCTTATTAATCGTAATGTAGGAAAACCAACAGCAGCCGTCATCTTACGCACCTGCCTGTTTTTTCCTTCTCTTAAAATTATTTTTATCCAACTGTCAGGAACTGATTTTCTAAAACGAATTGGTGGATTTCTTTCACTGACTTTTGGGGAATGAATAAACTTTTTTACGACGCATTTTTTGGTGCCATACATTTTTCCATTGATATTTATCGAAACTCCATTTTGCAATTTATCCATTGCATCTTCAGATATATTTCCCTCTACCTGCACCCAATATTCTCTTTCATGTTCTTGTAGCGGATCGAGTAAATTTTGATTCAGTTTTTTGTCATCGCTTAAAATCAATAAACCCTCACTGTCGTAGTCCAAACGGCCGATAGGATAAACATTTGACGGAACATCAAAAAAATCTTTCAATGTTTTTTTGTCGTCTGTTGAAGAAAACTGCGATAAGACATTGAAAGGTTTATGAACAATAAAATATTTATTCAAAAGGTTTTTTCTTTAAAGTCCTGATAGAATATTTTTCAAAAAAACGTGCGTTAAAAATAATAAAGCCCGACAAGAAATGCACGGGCTTTGTTATATGGATGGGTTAGTAAGTACAGGAAATAAATTTCCTTACACAATATTAAAAATAATTTTCACGATAAGAAAAAATATTTCAAATTTTTTTATCAACATCTTTAAAATGCTGTGTGGATAAACATAAAAAAAATAAAGAGCAAAAAGTTTTTATTGAATTTTGCAACAAGAAAAATTTGCATTCACTATTAGAAAATTTTTTTTGCATTCTCTCAAACACGCTACAGTAAAGAGTTGTATTCGTTCTCCTTTTTTTATTTATTACAAAATGTAAAACCGGTTTATTTGTTTTTTTACTGAGAGCCTAATTATTTTTTTTCAGCAGCGTGCGTCTGTTAAATTTTTTTTTAAAAGAAATTGTTTATCATTTTTTAGAAAAAATGTTGTTCAATTTTTCAAACTTTATCTTTGATGCTTTAATTATTTTTTATGAAGTTTCCGTCTCCCGTTTCTGCAAATTGGATCGCAGAATTTATCAATGCAAAAATTTCAGGTAACGAAAGTTCTTTTGCTTCCGGCATCAATGAAATTCACAAAGTAAAAACCGGTGATATTGTTTTTGTAGATCATCCCAAGTATTATGATGCGTGTCTTAACAGCGCTGCCACATTCATCATTATTAATGCTGACAAGGAAGTTCCTGAAGGTAAAACTTTGTTTATCGTTAATGATCCTTTTGAAGCTTATTTGAAAATTGTCAACCATTTTAAACCATTCGTTGCTTCGAATAAAATGATCAGTGACAGCGCAAAAGTTGGAAAAAATTCGTTCATCATGCCGAATGTTTTTTTAGGAAATAACGTGATCATTGGTGACGATTGTATCATTCATCCAAATGTTGTTATTTACGATGATTGTATTATTGGAAATCACGTGGAAATACATTCCGGAACAGTGATCGGCAGCGATGCTTTTTATTTTAATACAAAAAAGAATCGTGAAAACTGGTATAAAAAAATGCAAAGTTGTGGCCAGGTTATTATTCAGGATGATGTTGAAATAGGCGCCGGTTGTACCATTGACCGTGGTGTCAGCGATTCCACCATTATCGGTAGCGGAACAAAGCTGGACAATTTAATTCATGTTGGTCATGACGTGGTGATGGGAAAAAATTGTTTGATTGCGGCACAGGTGGGTATTGCTGGCGGAACAATTCTAGGTGATGGAGTTACCCTGTGGGGACAGGTGGGGGTGAATAAAACAATTACCATTGGTGATAATGCAGTGGTGATGGGACAAGGCGGAGTTACATCGAGCATTGAAGGAAATAAAACCTATTGGGGCACCCCAATCCAGGAATTTTACAGCAAAAGAAAAGAACTGGTTTTGATAAAAAGACTTCCGGAGATCTGGGAGAAAATTAAGCAGATAAAATAGTTATGAGCCTTGAAGTTTCTAACAGGCTCAACTTCTTACCTCATTTATTTAAAAATCCCACCTCATAAATCCTAATCCGGTTTATAATCATACGGCAGCATGTCGGCAATTTTTTTATAACCCAGATAACCGTTGGTTATCAAATCTTCCTGGTCATAAAAATATCCGTTCTGATCTATAAAAAATGTTTCTCCTTTTGGAAAGATCAATGTAGATAACTGAAAATTTTTCTTTGCTGTAGAATCTAAATTGAAATAATTTTTTTCAGGATGAGATTTATAAATTACCGCCACTTCACTTTGATTTGGAAAGAATTCAACCGTTTGTGTGCTGTCATCTTTCTTATAATTTAATGCGCCATAAAGATCACCAATTTGGATTGGATAATCTTCACCGTTATTATCTACAATAAACTGAAGTTCAAATCCATCTTCCTCTAATTTGCGCTGGTAAAGGCTTCTCATGAATTGCAGTAAAGATCCTTTGTAAGCAGTTGCACGGTTTTTATTCCAGGCTTCGTGTTGCTCCGCCGTTCCCTGCATCTCTTCAAAAAGAGGATAGCCAATGAACAAGTTTGTTTTTGAGTTGTAATCATTTGTAAAAGAATCAATAGCAAATTTCAAAGTGTATCCCAAAGAAAAATTGTCAACGATCAATGGTTCTTTGGCTTTTACTTTCAGTGTGTTTCTTTTTTTAATAAAATAAAAATGCAACACTTCCGGATTTTTGATCACACATTGTTTTGAAAAATTTGTTTGCCCGATAAAATTATCAATAAAAAAAGAACCATACTTTTCCCATCCATCCGGTACTTCGTTAGAGATAGAAATGGTAACTGCTTCCAAAGATTTTTCTTCCGGATTTAATTCAAAAAGTAAGCTGTCATTTTGCGATGAAGCATTTACACGAATGCTTTCCGTTTCATAACCGGTAAAGGTTGTAACCAAAGAATAACCGCCTTCCGGAAGCCTGATGCTAAAATTTCCCTGGGCATCAGTAGCTTCTCCAATCGTTGTATTCTGTGCAAACACGGACGCGCCGATTAAAGGAGCATTTGTGTTTTTATCTACAACTTTTCCTTTTACAATAAAATATGATGTTTGAGCAGCAACTTTAAAAGGAGTTAACAAAAACGACAGAAGAAAAATAAAGATGGCTACAAACAGAATTTGCAAATTGATATTCATGGGAGCATAGATTTTGTATTAAAGTGAATATTTCTCTTTCAAAGCAGTACAGGTATATTCAATGGTGTCTTTAATTTTTGTGAATTGAAAACCGGGAAGCGCTTTTAATATTTTCCGATTATCAAAATAGACTTTTGCCTGGGCTGTTCGCACGGTTTCCTTCGTAAGCAAATGTTTTTTTCCTGTAAATCTTGTCCTTATTTCTTCTGCCCGCCATATCATTTCTGCTAAAAAAGGAGAAACTTTTTTATACGGTGGTCTCTTGCTAAAACATTTTGCAATCAAAGTAAATATTTCTCTGTAAGGTAAATTCTCTCCGTTCAAAACAAAACGTTCAGCAGTTATTTCGCTATTCATTAACAGGATCATTGCGCGTGCCACATCTCTTACATCTACAAAGCCGGAAACACCATCAGTGTACCACCTGAACTCATTATAAGCATTTTTAAAAATTGCTGAAGAGCCGGTTTCCCAATTGTCTCCGCCAAGAATTAAAGAAGGATTTACAATAACTGCATTTAGTCCTTCTCCGATGCCACGCCACACTTCGATTTCGCCAAAATATTTTGATTTGCCATAAATACTGTTGCTTGTTTCTTCTGTCCAGTTCATTTTTTCACTTACCATTTCGTCTTCCCGAATTCTTCCCAAAGCCGCTACAGAACTAACATGTACCAATTTTATTACCCCGGCATCGATACACGCATTCACTACATTTGCAGTTCCTTCAATATTTATTTTTAAAAGTTTTTGGCTATCTTTTGGATCATAAGAAACCAAAGCCGCAGAATGATAAACATGGGTAATTTCATCCATTATTTCATTTAAACAAACCACATCAAGTATATCGCACTGAACAATTTCCAGATTTGGATGAGAAAGAGAAAGAGGTGTGGAATGATAAATTGCTTTTACTTCTTCACCTGCAGCCAGTAGTTGTTTTATTAGTTCATTACCAACAAGACCCGCACCACCGGTTACCAGGATCTTTTTTTTTTCGCGTATTTTTTTCTGAAATATTTT
>JAHEZB010000105.1 GCA_023251285.1 Chitinophagaceae bacterium
AAGTAACGAAAATAACGAAGCGTTCAAACCACATTCCCACATTGATCAAAATAGACATGAAGAAGGTGAACAATACGTTTCTTCTCAATTTTCTTGACCAGAAAAGCTGTGGAGATACAACATTACAAAAGATCATTCCATAATATGCCCAGCCATAAGGGCTAAAGATATTTACCCTGTTCTCACGGAAAGCCCACCATTCGTAAGGGTTCATGCTGTACCATGCCACAAATAATTCGGATAAATAAGCACATCCGACGATAGAGCCGGTAAGAACAATAATTTTGTTCATCGCTTCAATATGGCCTATCGTTATATAATCTTCCAGGTGCAACACTTTCCGCGTAATAATCAACAAGGAGTTTACCATGGCAAAACCTGAAAACACCGCACCTGCCACAAAGTAAGGTGGGAAAATGGTTGTATGCCAGCCAGGGATCACTGAAGTGGCAAAGTCAAAAGACACTATCGTATGTACTGACAATACAAGTGGAGTTGCCAAACCGGCCAAAACCAGAGCAAGGCTTTCCTGGCGCTGCCAGTGCTTGGTACTACCTGTCCAGCCAAACGAGGTGAGACCATAGAACATCTTTCTGAACTTTGTTTTTGCACGGTCGCGGATGGTAGCAAGATCAGGCAAAAGGCCGGTGTACCAAAACAATACAGAAACGGTAAAATAAGTAGATACCGCAAATACATCCCATAACAGAGCGGAATTGAAGTTGGGCCAAACCGGACCACGTGTATTTGGATACGGGAATAAGAAAAATGCATCCCATACACGCCCTACGTGAAAAACCGGGAACATACCTGCACACATTACTGCGAAGATGGTCATCGCCTCAGCTGCCCTGTTTACACCAGTTCTCCATTTTTGACCAAACAATAAAAGGATCGCAGAAATCAGCGTACCTGCGTGCCCTATACCAATCCACCAAACGAAGTTGGTAATGGCCCAACCCCAGCCAACGGTCCTGTTTACATTCCACTGTCCGATTCCATAAGCCACTTCCCTGTAAACAGAATAAACACCAAAAAGCAAAAGCGCCAAAGCAATTGAAAGGCCGATCCACCAAAGCCGTGTTGGCTGCGTTTCAAGAGGGCCTATAATATCCTCGGTTACCTGATGATAAGTTTTATCGCCATCAATTAATGGTTCGCGAAGCTGGGATTCGTATTTTAATAATGACATACTCTTATTAGCTTTTTGCCACAGTTTACATCTGTGAGCTTATTAAATTGATTAATTCTAGATCTTTACTTTTGTACTGCCTACTTTTCTATCTGTATTTCTTACTTTAGTAAGATAGTTGATATTAGAAAGCGTGTGCAATTGCTCCAGCACATAGAATTTCCGGTGCTTCTGCTCATCGTTTCTTAACCTGGCGATCTTACTGTTGTCATCGTTCACATTACCAAATTCAATAGCATGAGTCGGGCATGCCTGCATGCAAGCCGTTTTTACTTCCTGGTCCTGCAAAGGCCGGTCTTCTTTTTTAGCATTCAGTTTTCCCAGTTGCAAACGCTGGATGCAAAACGTACATTTCTCCATTACCCCTCTTGCACGAACGGTAACATCCGGATTCAGCACCATACGAGTAAGATCTTCGTCCAGATTTGTGGTTACATCAGAGATGATTCCACGCTGGTTATCAGGGAAGCTATCTGCTCCGTTCCAATCTGCCCAGTTGAACCTTCTCACTTTATAGGGACAGTTATTTGCACAATACCTTGTTCCAATACAACGGTTGTAAATCATTTGATTTAATCCTTCACTGCTATGGTTTGTAGCTGATACCGGGCAAACGTTTTCGCATGGCGCATTGTCACATTGTTGGCAAAGCATCGGCTGGAAAACGATATCCGGATTTTGAGGATTACCGGTAAAATAACGATCAATGCGAATCCATTGCATATCATGATACCGGGAAACTTCAAATTTTCCCACTGTCGAAATGTTGTTTTCAGCTACACAGGCGATCGTACAGGCACTGCAGCCAATACAAGTGTTCAGGTCGACGCTCATGCCCCATTTTATTCCCGGCTTGTCGTAAGTCGGATAAAGGGTCGCATCGCGGGTAAAATTCTCGCCATAGGCCTTCAATTCTTCTTCTACCTCCTCGTTCAATTCGCCGGGATGAGCTATAAAGTCTTTCAGTCTTGTTTCTCTTACTACAGGACGGCCTTCCGTAATGCTGTGTGTTTGAGTAGTAGCTACGCGATATGTGTCGCCTGTTTTTTCTACTGTTACGGGCATTGAATAAGCAATGTTTGTTCCATTCAAAAAGGTGAACGGATACATATTTTTCCCGGTTCCGTCTGCTGCCGGGCCAATATATTCAGCGGTTTTTGTTTTATCATTACTTTGCCGGCCATATCCCAGGGCGACCGCTATTACTTCAGGGTGTGTGCCCGGAATGATCGTTGCCGGAAGCTCCATGGGTTTTCCGTTTGCAGTGATCTTAATAACGGGTTTATCTACATGAACTTCATATTTATCGGCACTACGCTGATTGAAAATATCAATACCGAACAATTTTTTTCCCATATCAGGCGAGATCATTGCATAATTGTCCCAAGCCACTTTTGATATCGGATCACTTGCTTCCTGGAGCCATGCGTTGCTTGCCCGGTTTCCGTTTCCGATACTTATTTTCTGATATAAAACCAGCTCGATTTCACCGCCCTTTATTGCATTTATTTTTGCTGCTGCCTCGGCTACATTACCGGCAAAAGCAACCGTGCCCAAAGAAACAGGTGTTGTCAATGCAGGTTTTGAGGTATCCGCTGCGGGCTGGATTTTGTCTGCTGCACGGGTAGAATCTGAAGCGGCGACAGAAGCTACATCAGCTGCGGTGGCTGATGTCAGGTTAGACACATTGACAGCAGTTGGCTGTGTTTTTATTTTAGAATTTTCTATTATTCCATCCTGGATAAATCTTTCATAACTATCAAGTCCACCGAGTTTGCCGGTCCAGTAATTCCTGAAATATGTTTCATAATCAAGAGGGTTTCCGGAAAGTTTTAAAAGAGAGGATTCGAACTGTCTTGTTTTAAACAGGGGGTGAATCAATGGCTGAAGCGCGCTTATGTAACCTGTTTGTGGTTCTGCATCGCCCCAGCTTTCCAGCCAATGATGAGATGGAATTACATATTTGCAGAGTTCTGTCGTTTCATCCATTTTCTCACTGAAAGAAACAGTAAGAGGACATTTCTTTACCCCATCGGCAAAATGTAGTGCGTCAAAATAACTGTAAACCGGGTTGGCGCCATAAACCAGAAGTGCACCCACGTTCCCTGAATTGAGGTCTTGTGTGAGCGTGATCATATCCGAATCGATTCCCTGGCGGTAATTTACCGTTGTGTTCCAGTCAATGGTTTTCCCATTTGCACCAATCGCTTCATTTATTGCGTTTACAACCAGTTGTATATTCTTATCATTGCTTCCGCAAACCACCAAGGCTTCTCCTTTATGAGCCATCAACTCTGCAGCTGTTGATTTTACGGCTGTTGCCAGGTCGGCAGGTAAATTAGCAGAGGTGCCACCGCCCAAAGCGCCAAGCAAAGCGAGAGCAACAGCGCCTGTCTGAGAAGGCTTGTGGATATAGCGTTCATCGGCATTTGCACCGGTCATGCTATAAAATCCCTCAAACTGAATATGCCTGCTCATCGAAGGATTCTTTTCATTAATTCTTCTTCCGGTTGCATATTGGCGTGCAATTACAACAGGGCTTATCCAGTTTCCAAGGAAATCTGCTCCAAGGCTTACAATTACTTTTGCATTTTCAAAATGGTATGCCGGCAGTGCTTTTTTACCGTAAGAAGCGAGATTTGCTTCCAACATTCCGCTGCAGGAAACGGCATCGTATTGCACATGACGGCTGCCCGGATATTTTGCTAAAAAATCTGCGATAATTTGTTTTCCTGTTATTGATGTATAAGAAGAAGTGAGCAAAACCAATGGTTTTCCCGCATTTGCTGCCAATCCGGCGGCAACCATTTTATCAATCGCTTCAAAAGTAGCTTCCTTTTTATTAGCCATCGGGTAACGAAGGCGTGTTGTATCATACAAATCCAACACCGATGACTGCACCTGTGCTGAAGTTCCTCCCTCGGTCAGAGAAGAAAGTTCATTTCCCTCTATTTTGATCGGACGTCCTTCTCTTTGTTTCACAACCACCGGCACTACATCACCATCACTCAGGTAGGTGGATGCATAATAATTGGGAATACCGGCTATAACATCATCAGGCTTATGCAGGAAAGGAATGGCTTTACGAACGGGCATTTCGCAGCTTGCAGCAATTGCTGCTGCGGCAGTACTGAAACCCATATATTTAAGAAAGTCCCTTCTTGGCGTTTTGGCATTGAAAATATTTTCATTGGCCAGCTCTTCAAAAGGAAGTTCTTCCCTGAATTCATTCTTTGCGGCTTTGTTATTGGCATCGCTTTGGTTTAGTTCACCAAAATTTTGCCAGTATTTTTTTTCACTCATATTTATCCAATCCGCACAGCGGATTATTACCTTAAATCAAAAAGATCTAAGAAATGAACAATATTGTTTCTTTATTTTAAATATTAATAATGACATTTTCCACATTCCGTTCCACCGATCATCTGGACGGTAACGCTATCATATTTTTTATCCTTTATATCCTGGTGGAATTTTTCGTAAATGCTGTAAAACTTATTTCCGTGGCCTTTGTTGTCATCAAACTGAACATTGGTAGTTCTGTGGCAATTGACGCACCATCCCATACTGAGATCAGCAAACTGCGCTACTTCGTTCATTTTCTGAATTTCACCATGACATGTCTGACAAGCAACCTGGCCGACTTTTACGTGCTGAGAGTGGTTGAAATAAACAAAATCGGGGAGATTATGAATTTTGACCCATTCGATGGGTTTGCCCGGCTTGTCATACGTTTTTGTATCCGGATTCCAGCCTGCGTATTGATATAATTTCTGAATTTCATCATTTGCGTTTACTGTAGTTCCGTCTTCGCGTTTGATGGGTTCACCGGTATATTCTTTTACCGCCATATGGCAGTTCATACAAACGTTTACTGAAGGAATGGTTGCATGTTTACTATCCTGCGCGCCGCCATGGCAATACAAACAACTGATCTGGTTTACGCCGGCATGTACTTTATGCGAGTAATAAATCGGCTGGACCGGTTGATATCCCTGCTGTCTTCCCAAGCCCATCGCCCCCTCTACAAGCCAATACCCTGCAAAGACAAACAGGACGATCGTGATGAGCAGCAGATAAGCTTTATTCCGATAGAAAGGAACAGGTGTTGGACTTTTTTCACCTTCCTTTTCGTCAGTCAGTTTTTTAAGGTTGCTGTTTACCTGTAATAAGATCAAAGCGACAATAGCCAGGATCAAAGTAAGTAACCCGTATAAGATCGTATTATCTGATTTTGGCGCTTCCGTTGCAGCGGCGCCTCCGGCTGTTGGTTTTGCTCCAGGAGCTTCATATTTATCGGCCCACTCGAGAATTGCATCAATATCGGCTTTTGGTAAGTCCGGAAATGCAGTCATTACTACCCCACCATGCTCTGCCATCAATTTCTTAGCATAAGGATCAGTCTGTACCATTGAAGTGGTATTGGCGACCCATTTATAAACCCAGTCTTTAGACGGCTCTCTTTCGCGCGCGCCCTTCAGTGGGGGGCCTACATAATTTTCTAATGGTTTGTGACAACTTGCGCAGTTGGCTTTAAAGAGTGCCTCACCATCAGCGGCATGCACTGAGTTTTGAGAGGAAACCAGAGTAAGAAAAATGAGAACTGCGAATGTTTTAGTAAAAAGCCTTTTGACTATATTCATGACACTTGTTTACCTATCTTGAATTAATAGAATAATTTCCTTGTTGGCTGCAAAAGTAAGGAAGCGTGTTGAGAAACAATTAACATTTTTTAATTTTTTTTCGGGAAGCGAAATTTTTGCACGTCGAGTACGCAACCGCCGAGTTTGCTGAGTTTCATAGGAAAGGAACGCATTCAATGTCTCCTCAACGTTCCTGTTTAGTGGTAGAAATGCCGGATTGATGGTAGCTGTGTACCAGTTGTCGGATACGCTGTCCGTGGCATGGTTATAGGCGATCTATAACATTATTCCGGGATTACACCAGGAGTGTTGACAGCCACTCCATAGTTTCGAAAAGCGGAATTTTTTAATCCGGATTGCCTTTCTTTTTTAACTGGTTGTAAAAGGATTGTAGAATATAGAAAGCTTCTTTTTTATGTCCATTATTACTAAATAACCCTTTCCGGTTCCAGCCTTGCTGGTAGATTGGATTATTTCTTTTCGGGGAACGAAAATCTGCCAATACCCATGGTGATATGCCTACCCAATTATCTGGCATGCGCTTGAACATATTTATCTGCTCGCGGTAATACCATGCCTGGTATTCTTCGCTGAACCGGGTAAGAGAATCTGCATGAAAACCATACAGAGCCCCGGCTCCGGTTTCACTGATAAATAAAGGCTTATCATATGGAGTGCTCCAGTTGGCCGTGCGGCAGGAAGCGGGCGATCCTCCATACCAGCCGAGGTATTCATTAAAAGCCACGAGGTCAACATATTGCCCTAGGGGATCGTCTATAACATGCATTTTGCTATTAGAATTATAATTCACTTCCAAAGCAGCAGAAATCATGCGGGTGCTATCGAGCCCTTTTGCCGACAGGACGAGGTTGTGCATAAATTCGGTACGTACGGGACTTACCGGTGTTTCATTACCGACTGACCAGATGATGATAGCGGCGCGGTTTTTATCACGTGTGATCATCTCCGTCAATTGCTGCTTTGCCTTTTCATACACCTCGGGGTTTCCAAAATCTATCGTCCAGTAAACAGGAATTTCGGACCACACCAGGAAGCCGAGAGAATCGGCCATGCGGGTCATGCTTTCATCATGCGGATAATGTGCGAGCCGCACCATATTACAACCCAATTCTTTTGCCCAACCAAGTA
>JAHEZB010000106.1 GCA_023251285.1 Chitinophagaceae bacterium
GTAAAAACGCATGATGGAAAAGATATAATTACCATCAATCTTACTCATTCTTTGGATCCGCAAACATATGATCTGCCTTTGACTTTAAAAACGTATGTTCCGCCGGATTGGAAAAATGTTTTAGTGAAACAAAATGGCAAGCAACAAAATATTGCTTCTCAAAAAGATACGAACGGAAGTTATATTTTATACAAGGCGGTTCCTAATTCAGGAAGCATCGCTATTTCAAAAAGTTTAAAGCCTTTTTAGTGAATCAGAAACCTTAGTAACAATCATCAATCAACCTTATTATCTTACGATCGTGAGGGTTAGAAAAATAAGGTAGTAAGGTTGTAAAATTAGTTGCGCGTTTTTTACTAAGGTTCAAAAACCGCTCTTCCATTATTTTAAACAATTCTATTAAGTTGATGCTAATTAAAAAATCCATTTATTTCTTGCTTTACTGGCAAGCATAAATTTTTGTTAGACAAAAAAACAATTTTTATTTCTACTTTTATAGGAAATAATGAATGGTTTTTTATTAAACCATCATACTGTTAACCTGATTTTTGAAACTGAGCTTCTAAAAACCACAATTTTTTTCCTATGCGAAAATGTTCCGCAATGTTATTCCTTCTGTCTTTGATGATGATGTCAAATAGTTCTTTTTCTCAAAACGCCTGGAGTGTCAAAAACACAGAGTTTGCCGATCATTGGCAAATCCAATCCTCAGACAAAGTGAAAGCTACCGATGAAGAAATTTCTACTTTAAACTTTAAACCAAAGGACTGGTATGCCGCAAAAGTTCCGAACAGCACGTTGGGTTCTTTGGTAGATGCCGGCGTCTTTAAAAACGTTTTTTACAACCGCAATCTTGAAAAAATTCCCGACAGTTTGTTCAACGCACCGTGGTGGTATCGCCGCACTTTTAATGTTGAAAAAATAAATCCAGGACAGGTTTACCGGCTGCGTTTTAATGGCATCAGTTATTATGCTGATATCTGGCTCAATGGAAAAAAAGTTGCTTCAGGCGATACCGTAAAAGGAAGTTTCCGGCAGTTCGTTTTTGATGTAACACCTTTTATAAAGAAAGGCGAAAACGTGCTTGCAGTGAAGGTTACACAAGGTGCGCCTGCTGATCTGAACATTGGCTTTGTTGACTGGAATCCTGAACCTGCTGACAATCACATGGGAATCTGGCGTGATGTTCATTTTATGGAAAGTGGCCCTGTGGCGATCGAAAATCCTTTTGTGATCACCGATGTAGACACGGCGACTCTGAGCTATGCAAATATCAAAGTAAGGGTCGATCTCCAGAATTTTTCGGATAAAAAAGTATCCGGTACGTTAAAAACGAACATTGGGAATGATATTCATATTTCAACAAATGTTTCGCTGGAACCGCGTGAAATCAAAGAGGTAATTCTTTCTCCGGAACAATATCGCCAGCTGACGATGATGCATCCGAAACTGTGGTGGACACACGATTTAGGAGAGCCTTATTTATATAATCTGCAAATGAATTTTGAGATTAACAACCAGCTTTCTGACAGCAAAAAAATAAAGTTTGGTGTTCGTTCTGTTTCAGGATATATGACCAACAGAGGTTTTCGCGCCTATCGTTTGAATGGAAAAAAGATTTTGATAAAAGGCGGTGGCTGGACAGACCCGATGTTGCTAAACGCCACACCCGAATATGAACGCGCCGGAATTGATTATGCTGTTCATATGAATCTGAATTCAATAAGGATGGAAGGTTTCTGGGGCTCAGACGAGCATTTGTATAACCTCTGCGATGAAAAAGGAATTTTGGTCATGGTTGGTTTCAGTTGTCAATGGGAATGGAAAGGAATTTTTGGCGGAAATTATGAAGACAAATATGGCTGCATCGTCACTCCCGATCAGATCGATGTTGCTGCCAGATCATGGAATGATCAGATCGTTTGGCTAAGAAATCATCCGAGCATTTTTCTCTGGCTTTACGGAAGTGACAAATGGCCAAGGCCGGAACTGGAAACAAAATATCTGGCGGTTTTAAAAGACCAGGATCCAACAAGGCCTTATGCGCAATCTGCAAAGGAATGGAAGAGTGAGATCACCGGCCCAACAGGAATGAAAATGCGCGGCCCTTATGATTATGTTCCACCGGCTTACTGGTACATTGATACGTCTTATGGCGGCGCTTTTGGTTTCAACACCGAAACCGGCCCTGGTCCACAGGTTCCTGTTTTGGAAAGTCTGGAAAAAATGATTCCAAAAGATTCGTTGTGGCCCATCGGCAGTTCCTGGTTGTATCATGCAGCAAGAGGAAAATTTCACAACCTGGATGCCTATAATAATGCAATGGATCAAAGGCTTGGCAAGCCGAATGATCTGAAGGATTATTTGCGTAAAGCGCAGTATATGAACTATGAAGGAATGCGCGCCATGTTTGAAGCTTTTGAAGCCAATCGTCCTGAAGCTACCGGCATTATTCAATGGATGTACAATGCTTCATGGCCAAAGCTTTGGTGGCAGTTTTATGATTATTACCTGATGCCAACCGGCGCTTTGTATGGAGCGAGAGTAGCGAATGAGCCACTGCATATTTTTTATAATTATGGCCATGAGGCAGTAGATGTGATGAATAATACTGCAAAAAAATCAGGCGATCTTACAGCTGATATCAACGTGCTTGATGCGAATTCTAAATCAGTATTAAAAAAATCATTGCCCGTTTCTGAACTTGAATCTTTGCAAACAAAAGAAGCGTTTACTCTTCCTGATAATTTGAATGTCAGCAAAACGTACTTTTTAGATCTGCGCCTGTTCGACAAACAGCATCAATTGGTAAGTAATAATTTTTATGTTTTATCAACACAAAAAGACAGCCTCGCTGAAAAGCAAAGTACCTGGTACATTACGCCACAATCGCAGTATGCAGACTTGACATTATTGGAAAACCTTCCAAAAGTAAAATTGCAAAAGAGTGAAACGGTTTCACAAAAAGGAGACAACACCATCATTGATGTGAAACTAAAAAATCCATCACAGCATGTTGCATTCATGGTTTATATGGATTTGAAGAAAGGACAGAGCAATGAATCAGTTGTTCCGGTTTTTTGGAAAGAAAATTATTTCACGCTGTTGCCTGGAGAAGAAAGAACGGTTTCTGTTTGGGTTCATACAAAAGATCTTGATGGACAAAAAGGGAGAGTAGTTGTTGGAGGATGGAATGTAGAGTAGAGGAAACTTTTGCGTTTAACCTTAGTAGAATAGGAATTATATTATTTATTCAACCTTATTACCTTATTTTAATGCAATGAAAATAGAATACAATAATCTATATACTCATTTTATATTCACCACGTTGCACCGTTTGCCGCTTATAATTGAAAAACACAGAGAACGTATTGAAAAGTACATGACGGGCATCATAAGTAATAACAATTCGCATCTCTATTCCATTTATGCTAATCCGGAGCATGTTCATTTTCTGGTTTCGCGGTCTCCTAAATTGTCGGAAGAAAGTTTGGCGATAAGAGTTGCTGAAAGTTCCCAACGTTTTATTAATGAAAACAAACTTTGCGGGCGTGAATTTGAGTGGCAGGAATCAGCGGCTGCTTTTTCGGTCTCTAAATCGGATGTGGATAAAGTTTGTAAATACATACTTAATCAGAAGGAGCATCACGCCAAAATGAGCTTTGCTGAGGAGTATGAAAAATTTATAAAATTTTATCAAAAAACATTGCAACCATTTTAGCAGGTATAATATGGTAATAAGGTGGGTTTAATAAGTGAATTACTTTTCTACTAAGGTTAATGAAAGTTAATAGGAATAAGATTTTTTTAGAAAACAGATTTTATTATTATTTCTTTGTTGGCTGTGGAGGAATTTGATTTTGGCTAAATTTTAGGGATAATAAAGAAAGTTCAAGTTTTTAACAACATCGTTGCTTTACAAAATTTATCGACCAGGCTTTCAACGATTGAAGAACAGAAATTATTTTAGTTGTTCAACCTTATTACCTCATTTTAAATAGTGAACTGAAATTCAGTAATGAAAATAAGGTAATAAAGTGGGTGTAATAAATGATTTGCTTTTGTACTAAGGTTAATGAAATTAATTGGAATAAGATTTTTTTAGAAAACAGATTTTATTATTATTTCTTTGTTGGCTGTAAAGGAATTCGATTTTTGCTAAATTTTAGGGGAAATAAAGAAAGTTCAACTTGTAACAAATGGTTGCTTTACAAAATTTATTGTGAAGGTCTTCAACCTTAGTAGAACAAAAATTATCTTAGTCGTTCAACCTCATTACCTTATTTCAATTAATCAACGGAATTTGGTAATGAGAATAAGGTAATAACATGGTTTACTTTTTAATCTTTAAAAAAATGAAAACATTAAAAATAGCAGTAGCTCAATTCCAGCCAAAAGACGGCGATAAAGATTACAATCTTTCAGTAATTGATAAACTAACGGCAAAAGCAAAAGAGGGTGGGGCGGAGGTAGTTAGTTTTCATGAAATGTCAATCACCGCTTATACCTTTTTTAAAGATCTTTCAAGAGATGAAGTAGAAAGTTATGCAGAAAAAGTGCCGGGAAAAAGTACGCAAAGATTAATTGAAATCGCTGCAAAGTACGACATCACTGTATTAGCGGGACTTGTTGAAATCGACGATGAAGATAAATTATATAACACATATATCTGTGTTGATAAAACCGGTTTAAAAGCAAAATACAGAAAAATTCATCCCTTCATCAGCAAGTATCTATCTCCCGGAAATGAATATGTTGTTTTCAATATCAAAGACTGGAAATGCGGCATTTTAATTTGTTATGATAATAATGTGGTTGAAAATGTAAGGGCCACTTCATTGCTTGGCGCCGAAATTATTTTTGCGCCACATGTTACGATGTGTACGCCTTCTTCGATGCCCGGAAGGGGTTTTGTAGATGATGCACTCTGGCAAAAAAGAGAACTAGATCCTGTGCCCTTAAGGATGGAATTTGATGGGCCAAAAGGAATGCAATGGCTGATGCGCTGGCTTCCTGCTCGGGCTTACGATAATGGTGTTTATTATGTGTTTACCAACCCAATTGGGTACGATGGAGATCAGTTGAAAAACGGAAATTCTCTCATTCTCGATCCGTATGGTGATGTGATGGTAGAAATAAAAAGTTTCAATGATGAAATCGCGATGGCAACAGTCACCGAAGATAAATTGAAACTTTCGGGTGGGTACAGGTATAAGAACGCAAGAAAACCAGAATTGTATAAAGACATTTTAAGCGCAGATCATAATTCTCAGACAAAGCCTGTTTGGATGGAGAAGGAGGAAGTGGTTTAGTTGAAGGTTCGGTTCATCTTAAGGTTGAAAGCAATCAAAACAAGAAACAATAATATTTGTTTGTTTATTGTAAAGTTTATTCACAAATAAACGAATTGATTTAGTTTAGTTTTATAACGGTTATCAATACACGTTTTCGATACAAACGTTTTAGAGAAAATAAGAAATTGAAATATTTGTCGGTTTACTGTCGATGCTTGTTTTTCAAATTCGTGTAATTCGTTTTCAAATTTGTGTTTAATTAAAATAAATTCATTCCTCATCAAATCCATAACATTCCTCATCTAATCCATAATTAAATTTCAATGGCAACTACCACCACTGCAAAGAGAAACTACTACATCGTCTTCCTGATCATGCTCACTTTTTTCGTGATCTCATTTCTTACAAACATCATCGGCGCTTTGATTCCTGATATCAAATCCGGCTTTCATCTCAGCCTTACGGAAGTGGCGATTTTGCCATTTGCATTTTTTATTGCTTATGGTGTCATGTCAATTCCTTCCGGAATTATGAATGAAAAGTATAAAGAAAAAAAGATCATGGTGGCGGCGTTTGTGGTTTCCTTTGTGGGTTCGCTGCTGCTGGTTTTATTTCCTAATTATTCCAGTTACATCATTTCGTTATTTTTGATTGGTTGCGGCATGGCGATGCTGCAGGTGGTGATCAATCCGTTGCTGCGCACTTCTGGCGGAGAAGAGAATTATGCATTTAATTCTGTATTGGCTCAATTGATTTTTGGCGCCGCTTCATTCATCAGTCCGCTCGTATATTCTTACTTAGTGGTGAATCTTGCGAACAAAGGGGATATTGATCCGGTTCAAAGGATCTTTACTTCTGTTGTTCCGCAAAACCTTCCATGGATTTCATTGTATTGGGTATTCGCAGCAGTCAGCCTGATCATGTTTGTGGTTATTTTAATCTCGCGTTTTCCAAAAGTAATTCTCAGTAAAGATGAGAAAGCGGGTGCTTTAAAAGTGCACTTGGATCTTTTACGAAATCCAATCGTTATTTTATTTTTTATTGCGATGTTTTGTTATGTCGGAACAGAGCAAGGCACGGCGAACTGGATCTCTCAATTTCTTTATGTATACCATCATTATGATCCACAAACCACAGGAGCCAGTGCTGTAGCATATTTCTGGGGGTTGATGACGGCAGGTGGCGTACTTGGATTATTTTTATTAAAGATCATGGACAGTGCGAAAGTCCTCATCGCATTTACTATTTTAGCAATCATTACTTTAAGCATCGGATTGTTTACAGGCAGCGATCGGGTTGCGTTATATGCATTTCCAACCGTTGGTTTTTTTGCCTCAGTAATGTATCCGATCATTTTTTCTTTAGCACTAAATTCTCTGGAAGAACATCACGGCGCATTCTCAGGAATCTTGCTGACAGGAATAATTGGTGGCGCAGTAATTCCTTTGATCATTGGCGCAATTGGCGATCATTTTGGATTGCGCACCGGAATGTTCTTTTTGTACATCACGCTTGGATATATTTTAAGCGTGGGCTTTTGGGCAAAACCGATCATTAAAAATAAAACGATTCAGATGAAGAAGGTTGAAGGTTGAATCTGCAAGGTTGAAAGTTTAAAGTTTCAACCCTTAATTTTTAATTCTTAAATAAAAACGATGTCCAGAAAAATCATTGGTATTGATCTCG
>JAHEZB010000107.1:0-1180 GCA_023251285.1 Chitinophagaceae bacterium
CTTTTTCTTCATTTCGGGCAGGAATGATGATAGAAATAAAAAGAGATTCGTTTTTATCTACTGATTTACCATTGTTGTAAACAGGTATTTGGTGCCAACTGATTTTATAAAAAAAAATTAAAGCAGCATATAAGATTAAGAAAGAAAATGTTAAGATGGAAACCATCATTATTAGTTGCTAATGTATGAATTGCCAAAAATAGATTTTTGAAGGGAATAACATAATAATAAAAATGAAAAATAGCGTATTGACTGTAGATGGAGATTTTCTCTAATGACTATTTTTAGAAAGCCTGAATTTGTTATTATATTCTGCTTATTTAACAGTCACATGCGAATGCTGCATCAAGGACAAAAGTAGATACTTTAGATATTAATGTTTTATTTTAATCCAGTTTGAGACTCTCCATTATTTCTTTAAGTTCCTTGGGTTTTAGAGTGGCTTTTTCGCCTTTGTCGTAAATAGTAAGCAGATAAACAGTTTTGGTTTCAATGTAGAGATAAGTGATGACACGTGCACCGCCACTTTTGCCCTTCCCTTTGCTATTAATGGACAAGCGTATTTTATAGCAGTTGTTTCCAATAAAAGTTCCTGCCTGAGGATTTGCAACAATATCTGCAATCAGTTGAACCATGTCATTTTTAAGAGAAGGAAATTTTTTTGCGAGTCGTTTGAGTTCTTTCTCAAATCGATGTGTCGGAATAATGCTATAACTCATTTAGAAGCTCTTGTGCCGTTTTCAGTTTCAGTTTTCCTTGTTTGTGCAGTCGTACTTGTTCAGCAGCTTCTTTAAGTTCGTCCCAAAGGTCAACGGCTGCGATAGACATAGGCTTTGCTTTTTTCACAAACGAAAGGCTTTTTAAAACTTTTATTCCGAAGGCCGCCTCATTATCGGGAATATCTATTAATACTTTCATTGTCCTGATTTTGAATAGTATATATCTTTTGCTATGTTTTAATGCTGTTTACTGTAACAAATATATGAAATTTGAAACGAAAGAAGTTTGTAGCCTCATGTCTATTAACAGCTTTACTCCTTCTAAATATTTCCCCACATCCATTTTCCTCCGCACCTCTTTTCGTAAATTTGCAGGATGCAGGAATATTTACAGGGCTTGAATGAATCACAACGCGAAGCGGTACTTCATCGCGATGGCCCCATCATGATTGTTGCCGGCG
>JAHEZB010000107.1:1190-6967 GCA_023251285.1 Chitinophagaceae bacterium
GCGGGCAGCGGAAAAACCAAGGTTTTAACTACAAGAATCGCGCATTTAATGGCTTCGGGGGTTGATGCTTTCCAGATTTTGGCGCTCACTTTTACCAACAAAGCGGCTGCTGAAATGAAAGAAAGAGTTACGCATATTTTGGGAAATAATGAAGCGAGGAATTTATATATCGGTACTTTTCACTCTGTATTTGCGCGGATTCTGAGGGCCGAAGCAGATAAACTCGGCTATCCGAGAAATTTTACTATTTATGATACGGATGATGCAAAAAGTGTGGTAAAAACAGTGGTGAAAGAAATGAACCTGGATGATAAACATTATAAAGCAAATACAGTTTATAACCGGATTTCAGGAGCCAAAAACAGTTTGATCACTCCTGAAGAATATATCAATGATTATGGCCTGCAACAGGAAGATATGCGGGCCAATCGACCATTGATTGGCCAGATCTATACCGCTTATTGCAACCGTTGTTATAAAAACGGAGCCATGGATTTTGATGATCTTTTGCTGAAATTTTATCAGTTGCTAAACACACACCCTGAAAGCCTGAGCAAGTATCAGCGTAAGTTTAAATACATCATGATTGATGAATACCAGGATACAAATACTTCCCAATATCAAATTATCAAACTACTTGGTGCAATGCATGAAAACGTTGCTGTAGTAGGCGATGACGCGCAGAGCATTTATAGTTTTCGTGGCGCTACAATTGAAAATATTTTGCAATTTCAAAAAGATTACGATGAAGTGAAAGTGGTGATGCTGGAGCAAAATTACCGCAGCTCACAAAACATATTACATGTTGCCAACCAGGTAATTGCAAACAACAAAGGACAAATACCAAAGAAACTCTGGACAAGCAATAATGAGGGAGAGAAAATAAAATTGGTGCGCACTGCAACCGATAATGACGAAGGAAAATATGTAGCCGATGCGATCCAGGAGCAAAAATTGCGAAACCATTACCGCAACAGTGACTTTGCGATCCTATACCGTACAAATGCCCAAAGCCGCAGCTTTGAAGAAAGCCTTCGCAGGATGAATATTGCATACAGAATTTATGGGGGCATTAGTTTCTATCAAAGAAAAGAGATTAAAGATTTTTTAAGTTACCTGCGTGTGATTCTAAATCCGGGAGATGAAGAAGCGCTTAAAAGAATTATAAATTATCCGGCACGCGGCATCGGAAAAACATCTATTGAAAAAGCGATACTGTTTGCAAACCAACAAAATATTTCGATGTGGAATGTGCTGGAACGCGCTGCTGAATTCGGTTACAAGGCGTCCACGCTGGAGATTATTACCAATTTTGTCATCATGATCAAAATGTTTCAAAGTGAATTGCAAAAGAAAAATGCTTATGATCTGGCAATTCTTGTAGGCAAACAAACCGGTATCGTAAAAGATCTTTTTAATGATAAAACCACCGAAGGCCTGGCGCGTTATGAAAACCTGCAGGAATTACTAAATTCAATAAAAGAATTTACAGAAACGCCTACTGAAGATGGTGAATTGCTCGACAAAAGTCTGGGAAGTTATTTGCAGCAAATCACTTTATTAACCGATGCTGATGATGATAAAGGTGATAGTGACGTGGTAAAACTGATGACGATCCACGCTGCCAAAGGTTTGGAATTTCCGGTTGTTTTTGTAGGAGGATTGGAAGAGACCTTGTTTCCAAATGCAATGGCAATCAATACCCGCGAAGAACTGGAGGAAGAAAGAAGACTTTTTTATGTAGCCATTACACGGGCTAAAAACCGATTGTGGCTTACGTATTCAAACAACCGTTATCGCTTTGGAAATCTTACACAAAATGAACCCAGCCGTTTTATAGATGAATTGCCTGAGGAGCGATTGGATAAGTCTTTTGCGGGTGGCAATATGCGTAACAACCAGACAAATCATTGGAATGCCTTTGATAAACCGAAATACCCGGTTTACAATCAAAAACGTGAACCCCAACCTGAAAAGCAGGCGTACCTTGTTTCTACGCCGGTTATAAAAATTAAAGAGCACATTCCTTCTCCTGATTTTGCACCAAGCGATACCAGTAACTTACAAACGGGCCAAAAAATTGAACACCAGAAATTTGGCTTTGGTGAAGTAATAAAGATGGAAGGCGCAGCACACAATCCTGTTGCTACCGTCAAGTTTGAGTACAACGGAGAAAAGAAGATTATGTTGAATTATGCTAAGTTGCGGATTGTAGAATAAGAACAAGATTTGATTCTAATTCAAATTCAGGCCAACTCCTATACCGATCCAAATTTTTTTGTCATTCACCCAAACACGGCTATTTCTATCCGTGAGAAAATCAAGGCCGCTGAGTATAACGAAGTTTATTTTATTAAGGGCAAGCTCAGTAGCTATTCCGGGTGTGAATACAACACCATCATACTCGTAATCAATCCGGTGTAGTGTTACAAATTCATCGATTCGTGCAGAGCCTAAACCAGCAAACCCGCCAATGCTGAAGGCGCGATGGGTAATCTTTCTATTCGCCACGCGTAACGGGCTATTGGTATAAGAAAGTATGTATGAATCTTTACGATAACCGGCATATATCGCACCATTGAAATTTGTATTTAGCTGAGCCGGATACTCTTTTACTCGCGGACGATATTTAAAAAGAACGGTTATTACATCCAGATCAAAATTGTGTGACCGGAAAGTTTTAGGTGAAAAATCTTTTGGCCTGATGTGAGGAGGAAATAGAACAGTCAAAGATTTTACCGTGTCTGCAAGCTGCCTTCTGACATTGCCCGGATAAACTTTAATAGAATCGCCGCCCGTAACGACGTAGTATTTTTTATTTTCTTTACCAGTAAGGTTACTATTGTAATAACCTTCTGTGAATGAATATTTGGAGGAGTGTTCCGTAATTTCGCAACCATAAATTGCGATGGAAATAAAAACAATAATCAGGTGTATTAACCTGCGCATAATGATGCTGTTTTAATTTTTACAAAGGCTGAAGCTGTTTTAATTCTACAACATTTCGGGCCCGTTTGTAAAGGAGAAAAGCAATATTCCTGCCACCTTCAAAAAAACAAGGCATCAACAATTTGTAGATATATTTTACAGGAGAATTATTATAACTTCTAATTAAATCTGCTGAATAGGATTAAAACATCAAAATTTTTAGATTAAAATTTGTTTCATTTGCAAACAATAAATCCTTTTGTTCTTCTTTTTTTAGAAACAGTAATTCCAGTTATTTCTTAGTTTATTGGAGTTTGATTCTGATCTTTAAGAATGGTTACCCTTCCCGAAATTGAAGAGTTTTAATAAAGAAAAACCTTCGCGAAGATCACGAAGGTTTTTTTAAAGATAAAATCCTATAATTTAAAAGTGTTTACATCTTCCATAGTCCATTGAAGCGCCTTTGCTACTCCTTCACCATAAGCAGGATCTGCTTTATAGCAATTGCGTATATGCCTCACCTGGATGAACTTTTGGGCATGACCTAATTCTGCTGCCGTATTCTTAAAAAGCAACTCTTTCTTGTCATTTGTCATCAGGCGGAATAGATCTCCCGGCTGAGAAAAATAATCGTCATCATCAGCACGATGATCCCAGGCGCCGGCGTCACCATGAAGTGCTAATGGTGGTTCTTTATATTGTGGTTGTTCCTCCCATTCATTAAAACTGTTTGGCTCATAATGTTTGGCAGAACCGTAGTTGCCATCAACCCTCATAGCACCATCCCGATGGAAACTGTGATAGGGGCACTTTGGCGCGTTTACAGGTATTTGTGCATTATTTACACCAAGACGGTATCGTTGTGCATCACCATAAGAAAACAATCTTCCCTGCAACATACGGTCCGGCGAAAATCCGATTCCAGGAACAATATGAGCCGGATTGAAAGCTGCCTGTTCTACATCTGCAAAATAATTTTCCGGGTTTCGGTTCAATTCAAATTCACCCACCGGGATGAGCGGGTAATCAGCATGCTTCCATACTTTAGTCAGGTCGAATGGATTTTGAGGATGGTCTTTTGCCTGTTCTTCCGTCATGATCTGGATATACATTTTCCATTTCGGAAAATTGCCTTTTTCAATATTTTCAAACAGATCTCTTTGATTCGATTCTCTATCGGTGCCGATAATCTTTACAGCTTCTTCGTTGGTTAAATTTTCAATTCCCTGCTGGGTTTTAAAAGTAAACTTAACCCAATGCCTTTCATTTTTTGCATTGATAAAACTAAATGTGTGGCTGCCAAATCCATGCATATGCCGGTATGATTTCGGAATACCTCTGTCGCTCATTACAATCGTTACCTGGTGTAGGGCTTCAGGAAGCAAAGTCCAGAAGTCCCAGTTGTTGTCTGCGCTTCTGAGGTTTGTTTTCGGGTCTCTTTTTACGGCATGGTTCAGGTCCGGAAACTTCATCGGGTCGCGAAAAAAGAAAACCGGTGTATTGTTTCCAACGAGATCCCAATTTCCTTGCCTGGTATAAAATTTCATCGCAAAGCCACGAATATCACGCTCTGCATCGGCTGCGCCTCTTTCACCGGCAACCGTTGAAAAACGCACGAACATCTCCGTTTTTTTTCCGATTTCAGAAAAGATATCTGCCATGGTGTACCTGGTAATATCGTGTGTGACGGTAAAAGTCCCAAATGCACCTGATCCTTTTGCATGCATTCGTCTTTCAGGAATCACTTCCCGGTCAAAATGTGCCATCTTTTCTAAAAACCAAAAATCCTGTAACAGTGCAGGTCCGCGTACTCCGGCGGTCTGAATATTTTGGTTATCCGGCACAGGACTTCCGGTGCGGGTAGTTAGCTTTTGGCTACTTTCTTTTTCCTGGTTCATATTGCTGAGTTGGATGAATAAATTAACTTCGAAAGTAACGATTTTTGTAGCAATTCCACGTGTTCTCAAGAAGGAAAAAAGGAATCCAAATAGTTAATAGAACTGTTTTAAATCAAGACAATGACAAGGTATTTTCTGATTTGTTTAATGAATATGCCTGCGTTTAATAATTCCTCCGGAAGCTTCTTTAATGGTGCTGGCAAAAACAAAAGATCGCGGATCAATTTCGCTGACCAGGTTCTTTAGTTTCCTGATTTCCAATCGGGTGATAACAGTGAAAATAATATCACAATCAGCATGCAGTTCAAACTTGCCGGGAAGAAATCCTCTTTCACCTTTATATATCGTAATGCCGCGCCCCATCTCATTTACAAGCCTGTCTTTAATAATTTCACTCTTGCCGGAAATGATTGTGACGCCTACATAAGCTTCCAATCCTTCCACCACATAGTCCACAGTTTTAGTGGCGGTAAAATAAGTCAACATGGAATACAAAGCGACCTCAATTCCAAAACGAAATGCGGCAATACTAAAGATGAGAATATTTATGGCAAGAATAATTTCTGTGATGGTGAAGCTTGTTTTTTTCCAGGTGTACAAGGCGAGAATTTCAATTCCATCTATCGCGCAACCCGCTCTCATCGTCAATCCGATACCTGCTCCGAGAAAAAAGCCACCGAAAATAGAAACCAACAATTTATCTTGGGTGATTGAATAATGAGGGAAATAATATAAGCAAATGCCAAGCAATAAAATGCAGATAAACGTCTTAAACGCATAACTAAAATTAATCGCGTAAATACAAATAATAATAAAAGGAAGATTTGCCAGCATGATGACATAAGAAATATCCAGGTGGTAAATTTCATGGATCAAAAGAGAAATACCTGTGATACCGCCATCAAAAAAACCGTTTGGGATAAGAAAACCTTTTAAGGCAAAGGCAGCTAA
>JAHEZB010000108.1 GCA_023251285.1 Chitinophagaceae bacterium
TTCTCCAATATTGGAAAGCATATTGAAAGAACGGGGTTCTTCAAAAACCTGCCAGTCAACATCTGAGGCAGCTAAAATTATTTCTTTAAAAACAGCCGTAATGCCACTGTCCCTTTGATTAAGAAGTTCTGTCATCATTGCTTCAATCACCCGGTTGCCCATGCTGTGTGCCAGCAGATGAATATTATTATTACAAGGCTCATTCAGGGGATGCTGCGTATCTGCTCCAAATATCGCCCTGAAAAAATCGATCAGCATCAGGTAGCACCTTGCTAATGAAAAACCGGATAATTCCGCATCTTTAGCGTCGCCGCGATATCTTAATATTTTATCTCGGGCCGGCCATGTAAAAGATACAATGTGCTTTATAGGACTGTTGGGATTAATGTATTTCTTTTCAAGCTCGCAAATACTATTTAGCGCACTCGCCAGGTCGGTATGAAAGCCGTGCACAAAAAATAACAGATCACCTTCCACAGGTTTCATATTCTGATACAATTCGGTAAAAAATTTCTTTGAACCGATTAAACCGTTCGTACGTGTGCTAGGCTAGCACTGTAAGGTTGTATTTCAGCATCTGTAACTGCAGAATATCATAAATGTCTTTAAAATTCATTAAACAAACAGTTCTGATTTTCAATTTATAACTTCAATCTTCTTGTCGATTTACCCCTAATCACAAAACCCCCAAAAAATCCAACGGCGCTGATACGATCAACTGTGCATTAAATCCTTTATTAAAACTTACAAAGTTGCCGGAGAGCGTGTTAGTAACATAACCGAAACGCATCCCTCCCTGCAAACCATCTAATAATTTTCCATTGGCATCCTTGCCTCTTATAAAATACACAGGTAAAAAGACAGCCGCCAGTTTGCTGTCTACACAATAATTGACAGAAGGAGAAATGGCAATGTTGGATGCGTTTTTATTTCCGCTTTTGAAAAATATATTCTTTCTAAACTCTGCAGTAATGGTGTTGTCCATTTCTTTTGCCGGTTTGCCAAGCGATATGGTAGTGGAATAGTAATTCCTGGTGTTGCCAAACGGAATGCTGAATGTCGTGGCGGTTGCAGCTATGTAATTCACACAATAATTATAGCTCAGTGCAAAATAACCGGATACATTAAAACCGGAGCCCAGCACTTTTATCAATGAAAAAGTAAACGTGGGTGTAACGAAAGATTCAGTCAACGGTGAAAGATTTACCGAATCTTTTGTATAGGTATAAGAGGTTTTGGTAAACCCAACTTTTGCATTTACAAAAAAGGGTTCTTTAAAGCCGGTATTAAACGTCTCCAGTGCCATTTTCTTTTCTTCCTCAGTGCCGTTATTCCTGATATCCCGAAGGCTAACCGTGCGCGCATCGGCGATGTTATTCCTTTTTGAATAGGCAGTTTCAACATGATTCAATTCCTCTATCTGTTCATCACTAAGGATGTCAAAAGAGGGGTGCCAGATCATTTTCTGTAAATTAAGCTGTACCGTGGTGCCCGGGCTTATTCCTGTTACGGAAAGCGGCAACGCTTCTGAATCAGTAGCAGCGATCTTTTGATCCAAAGATAATCCACCGGTCCAGCCGGCTTTAAATTGCCGCTGCAGTTCGATCTTTCCATTTACCCCTGCTTTAAAAAACGAGGAAACATGAATGGCCGAAACAAAGTTGGAGAGCGCGGCTGCGCCCAAAGGGGAAGACAATTTACTTTTCACGGCGTTGGAAGCTGCCTCCTGCCTGATGCTGTCATCCGCAGCACTTAAACGGTTTTGAGCAGAGGCCATAAAAAGATTGGCAATGAAAATAACGATGAGTAATATTTTGCGTGTCATGGTATTTAATTTAAAGTAAAAAGAAAAACATTTCCGTCCTGGACGCCGGGCGGATAATCTTTTTCTATGGTCAATGGAAGGAAACCGTCATTATCCGGTGTAACTACCGCTTCTATTTTGATGTGCGCATCTTTTGCCGTAATAACGAACCATTCAAACCTGTAAGTGATCCCTGAAAACAGGTTCACACTTCCCTCGTCATTATCAGTAAGGTTTAGTAAGGTCTGCCCCTGCACTTTGATATTCACGGTTACATGGCAACCATCAGCAAGCGTTTTGATATTTAGATCCATAAAATTTATTTTATAAAATTTATAAGCGAATTAAAGAAATTTTTTGCCCTCATTAAAGATTAGGGTTCATTCAAAAACAACGTTTGCTCTTTCAAAATGTTGATGTCCAGTTTTGAGACGTTGCCGACCACTCCATCTTCACAATATTGCCACATGGCCCAGTCGCTCCAGCCAACAGGGCAGATTACTTTATTGCAATCCTTCACAGAATAATTCGAGATCCACAATTTGTATTTTCCCAGGTCATGATCGCTGGGCAATTTCACATCAAGGTAACTTTTACGGCTATACAACATAACATCTGATCCTGAATCGTTCCTGATGCGGTCAATAAAAGTATGGATCCATTCTAAATATTCAGCTGGTTGAAGTGGCATATCCCAGGGCGGACTGTCTTCAAGGTCAAGCACCAATGGCAGGTCTGCTTTGGGAATGACAGCCATCCGGCTCAAAGCATCATCCGCCTCTGCATTGGCATCGTTGGCAACGGTTCCTCCATTGCGCTTATCGGGACGGCAAAAATGATAGTAGCCTATCCGTAAACCACCTTGTTTTGCAGCGGCAGCATGGCGGCCGGCTTCAGGATCCGGCGAACCCGCTCCTTCTGATGTTTTGATATAGGTAAAACTGATTCCTGCGTTCTTGATTTCCATCCAATCAAGCATCTCATTGTAATGAGAAACATCAATTCCCATGCGGCAGGAAACGGGAAGATGGAGCGGTAAATTTTCTATTCTGAAATTAGGGGAAGTAGCTTCATCAACAACCAGTAATCCATTGCCCCAATAATAATATCCATCAGGGTCGGCATACCAAATACCAAGCATGTTGGTGATCTGGAAATTACTTTCAAAAACATATCCCTTGGGCACAGTTCCGATGATATTGCTTTTGTCGCTCATATCAGCCACCGGCCCTCTGCGCCTGTTTAATTGGTTTACTATTACTTTTAATTGTGCCATGCGCTATCCTACGGCCTCCCCGCCGGGGTTAGGGTTAACAGTTACGCTTACAGCAGCAGGCTGGACAGCAGTTGTATTTTTTAGATCCGCCGTGGTATCATCTGCCGGCGGCGATATCTTTCCTGCTCCGCGAAGGCTGATGAGTTTGCTTAAGAGATCAAACCAAAAGGGAGCACCTAAAGTAATGGCCAGTGCTGTAATGAGCCAGCCAAGCAAGGTTTCAAGGCCACCCGTTTGATTCGGACTATACTGAAAAAATGCGGCTTTTTGTATTAAAGGGCATCGCGTTAAAAGGGTATTCAAGCTATCTGTTTCACTCAATCCTCTTGCCGGGTATAACTTTAAAAGGCTGTCATTCATGGCGGCCTGTTTATTTAAAAGATCAAGATGTTGTTGTAAGGGTGGAGAAAGAACGGCAAACTGGTTGACTTTGTCTACGGAATCAATAAATCCCTTTTCTTTCCGGATACTATCAGATGTCATTCGCAAACAATGGACGATCATCTTTACTTTATTTAACGAATCCAGTTTTGCCTTCGCGCTGACATTTGCCGGGTCTGTTCCCAATAGGGCTTTGCAAACTTTGCAGGAATCTTTCCAGGGTTTGTCAAGCCCTAATACATCATTGGCATTGTTGGCATCATTCGCCACCATATTGTAGGTAACTTTCAGGATCGAATCATTATCGCTTTTGAGTTGATTCGGATCAAGTTTGTTTTGATTAGCAATCGCCATCTGAACCATTTGATCTCTTGCAGGTTTATTCGTTGCCAGTATCCTGTGGATGGCAATGGTATCTACATTAAAAACATAAGCCACGATACATCCCAAAATAAAAAGCACTACCCGTGTATACTTTTTATACCAGCCGGTGGCACGTTCCATCGTGTCATTAAACCAATCTTCCAGTTTGGCTCTGAAGACTTTCACATCAGCGCCGGAATCCTGCCAAACCGACGGGAGAAAAAAGGCAGTATTTTCACACAAAGGAACGGTTTCAACCGATAAAGCCTTTGGTCCGGGGACTATAGCGTTTTGATCGCCCTGCGAAATAGCATTCCTGCTGATCAGGATCTTGATGGCCGGGTTCAGGCTATCAGATTTTATATCAGAAATATTGATCGGTAATTTGTGAATAACACCAGCCATGATAGAATTATGGATGGATTGCAAAACTTCTGATTCAGGCGCATTGAAATCTTTGAGCAGATCCAGGATCACCTTTGAAAAATTGCGCGCATGCAGGTAGGCAGGTTTACTGTAATAATTGTCTTCACCTAAATATTTGATCAAAGGATGCGCATAAAACCACGGCGCCACCGTCGTTTTCTTCAAAATATTTTTCAACCCGAGAATATGAAGGAAGCCATCAATGCGGTCGCCAAAAGGCATGTGATTATCGGTTTCCAGGTCTTCAAGCATCCGGATGATCGCCTTCTCCAAAACCTTAGCCCTGAAGGCAAGCCGGGTAGCGATCATCTCCTGGATGATCGTGGCCAGTAAACTGTATAGGAGGAAAATAAATACCAGGCCGATGAAAACGTCTAAGGCAACATTATTGAACATGATGCTAATTTTAAATTTCATTACCAAAAAAGCCGCTGCCTTAATCTTTAGCGAATTCAGCTACTATTTTCCCCCGGGTGATCTAATGGCATAATTTTGGCGTGAGAATAATGATTTAAAATTAAAGTTAAGGAAAATAATTATATGTATTTGATAAAAAACATCCCAACAGAATAATAAAAGTAATAGAGATAATGAATGGTTCAAAAAAGGGGGTAGCAATTTGTAATCCTTCTACAGCACTTAATACAGAAATAGCGGGAGTGATCATTCCATCCCGCTAAAGCAGGGCTGAGCCAAACAAACCCGTAGACAGAATCAGGAAGTACTTTCTACTTTTTTTCTTTGGCAGCACCAATGCCATAAGCGGTAATTACATATTAAGCCCTTTTAACCAGTGCAATAAACACACCAGCAAATAAAAGGTATTATTAATATTTTAGCAGAACGGATGAGTAATCCGATTATTTTTATTTCTCAGATAATTGATGGGGCATTGCCGAATGTGATGATGTGAACAAGATATGTGAGCAGGAAGAGCATTCATAAAGCCAATGCGCTGCTGTTTGTTGTCTTTACAAAGTAAAACTAACGGAACATTGGAACAACAAAGAAGAATTGCTGTTGCTGAGGATGAAAGAAATCGAAATTCTTAACGATAATGTACAAAGGAATAAATACCACAGATAAGTTTTCTTACACGCCGGAACTATTGTGTTGAGTTTTAAATGACCGTTGCATCACTGCTACATGGCCTTTACTTTTGTATGAAATCTTATCATCAGAACAACATTGATAAAACCCTCCACAGCGTCGAAACACTGGTGAGAATTACCAAAGAGCCGACGAGGATAAACATGGTTTTCAAAGGTAGTTTGCCCACGAGGCGTGCTGCGATGGGAGCCGCTATGAGGCCACCGGCAATTAATCCGGCAATATCTAAAAAAGGAATGCTTTTTAAGAAAATAAAAAAAGTAATGGAGCTGGCAAAGACAACAAAAAACTCGGCGAGGCAAACAGAACCTACTACATAACGCGGGCTTTTCCTTTTTGAAATAAGCGTGCTGGTAACCAATGAACCCCAGCCGCCACCGGCAAATGCATCGGTGAACCCACCGACAGAAGCGAGCCAGCCGGCTCTTTTTACTTTATCTTGCGGCTCTCTTTTTTTAAACGCTTTTCTGATAATAAAATAGCCAAGATAAATCGTATAGACAGAAACGGGGATGCGAACCCAGGTGGAATATTTTTGGGCATAGAAAGCAAGCATAGCGCCGATGATGGCCCCCACAACCCCGGGAATGACCAGGGCTTTAAATAATTTTTTATTGATGTTTCCAAAACGATGATGACTATAGCCCGAAACGCCACTGGAAAATACCCGCGCCGAATGGACCCGGCTGCTTACTATGGCAGGATTCACGCCGTTTGCAAGCAAAAAAGTGGTTGATATCGTGCCATATCCCATGCCCAGTGAACCGTCTGTCATCTGCGCAAGAAAACCACAAAGCATCATCATCAGGAACGATCTTTTATCTACAACCGAGACAAAGTCTTTTACTCCTGACACGACATTTTCCAGGGGAATAATGGAGAGAATGGCATGGCCCAGGATCATAAATAAAAAAGCAAGCAGGCTCCATTTCACGATCTTCTGCCACTTTTTGGCTTCATGCTTGGAACTTTTATTGAGGGTGATCTGTTTGGCGACCAGCACTTTGGTAATGTCGTTCAGGTGTTTTACCTTTTCATCAAAATCTCCATTCATTCCTTTACGGAGGGATTGCATATTTTGCAAAACATCTTCCATCTCATCCGGAATAAAATCATTGATGACTTCTTTCAGCCGCTTGGCAATTGTCGGCGATTTGCCATTGGTTGAAATACCGATCTTTACACTGCCTTTTTTCACAATGGAACCCAAATAAAAATCGCAAAGTGATGGTTTGTCGGCCACATTTGCCAGTTTGCCTTTTGATGCTGCATCTGCTTTTATACGTACACTCGTTTCGTAATCGTTGACTGCGGCGATGATCAAATCTGCTTCCTCTATATCCACGATCTCATAAGGGCGTTCAATTAATTTAATGTTACTTTTTCCTTCTGCAATTTGCTTTATTGAATCATTTATATGAATGGAAACGATCCGGATCTTTGTTTTGGGCGAATTATTTAAAACTGCATTTAGTTTTTCAAATGCCACATTTCCGCCACCGATAATTAAAAGCGAAAGCTCTTCCAGTTTCAAAAACACGGGGAAAAGCGTGTTCCCTTCGGCTGGCAGCTTACCTGTTTTTTCTTCTGCT
>JAHEZB010000109.1 GCA_023251285.1 Chitinophagaceae bacterium
GCAATTGAAACCATTAATAGCCAACCGGATTCAATAAGACAATCACTAAAAGCAAAAAATATAAAGGGTGCGGCATATTTCTTTAGGGCTTTAGGATTTTATAATGTCGTGCAGTATTACTCAAAACCATACAATAAGGCCACCGCTGAAAACCTGCCGGGTATACCGTTGCGTCTTTCAAGTGATGCAAGCCTGCCTACCAAAAGAGCATCTTTGGAACAGAGTTGGCAACAAATTATAAGTGACCTGAAAACGGCAATCAACTTATTACCGGAAACAAATATTCCAATTACAAGGCCGTCAAAAGCTGCTTCCTTTGCATGGCTGGCAAATGTGTATTTAAATATGGGGCAATATGACTCTGGGGAAAAATATGCAGATTCATGCCTGATGTTGAATAAAACATTAATGGATTTTAACACAGTTCTCAAATCATCCACTTACAGCTTCACCCGATTTAATCCTGAAGTAATTTTTCAAAGCGTTACCAAATATCCAGGTTCCTTATCCTATACCCATTATACGCTCGATAGTCTGTTGTACGCGTCATATGATAGCAATGATCTCAGGCGAAAGCTGTACTTTCAAAGCAATGGAGGCGGAACTGTGGGCTTTATAGGAAGCTATGACGGAACCGCTGAGCCCTTTAATGGCATTGCAGCCGATGAAGTTTATTTAATCAAAGCTGAATGTGCTGCCCGAAACGGAAATCAAAATGTTGCGATGGATTACCTCAATAAGCTTCTTGTAACAAGGTGGGTCAATGGTACATTTATCCCTTTAGCGGCAAACAGTTCGGAAGAAGCTTTGGCAATTATTTTAAAGGAGCGACGGAAAGAACTTATTTTAAGAGATCGCAGGTGGTTTGATTTACGAAGATTGAATCAAGACGAAAAATTCGCAAAAGTCCTCGTAAGGATTGAAAATGGAATCAGATATACATTACCTCCAAATGATAATAGATATACTTTTCAAATTCCCACAAATGTTCTTTCTATTACCGGTATTGAGCCCAATATTCGTTAAATAGTAGTGGAAACAATTTAAAAGAAGAACTGAATTACATAAATGAAATTTTATTCCACCCAACCGTCAATAAAAGAGGCTATCTTGACTTTTCAAGATAGCCTCTTTGTTACGCTTATTATTGGTTTTTGAAATCAACCTGGCCAGTTACCGGATTTTGAAAATTGCTGCTTGCTGTTTTAGCAGAATTAACATCACCCTGGAGAGGTCTGGTTGGGTGCATTGGATCCTTTGTTCCAATAATTGCGCATAAGACATCACTTCCGGAACAAGGAGAAGTTGTTCCAGAATAAGTATAGCTGGATGCGAGACTCGGATCTGAGCTCGCATTTATTGTAAACCAGCCATCACTTTTAGGTGCTTTTGGTGCGGTAAAAGCACTTGCTGCAATTCCCATAACTATGGCAACCATAGCTAACATTGAAATTTTAAACTTTTTCATTTTTTTGTTTTTGAAAATTATTAATAAAGATACCAGGGGCTGATCAGGCCCTTTCGGTACATCTGTCTGCAGAACAGTTGTGCCTTATTGCAATAATATTTTTAAGCTGTTTTTACACAGCATACATTAATTTCTGTTTTCTTTCCAATACAATTCCAATAACGGTAAGAACGATAAAAAATAAATTGAACAGGAGATGTTGCTTCCAGCTGAGCTGTTGAATAATGCCGCCGCACGAACAGGGGAGGTGAATTCCTGACACCAACATTCCAGTTATGTAAAGAGTAAAAACGAGTAAAAGAATAAAGGAAGAATACAAACCTGCTGTTCGTGTATGCCTGATCGTTAGCATAACAACGATGATTAATTCTACTGTGGGAATAAGCCAAACAATAATTGCAGCAAACGGTTTAAGAATAGGAGAATTGCTTACCTGAATTCTAAAAGTATCATACTCTAAAAGTTTGCTAAAGGCTGCATAAACAAAAAGCAATGCAAGGAGTGAACAAATGATTTCTATCGTAATTTTTTGCTTCATTTTTTTAAAGTGTACTCTCTTTGTTTCTACTGCAAGTTAAAAGCGAAAAGATTTGCAAGTGGCTGTAATAAGTTTGCAAGTGGCTTTATTTTTATAAGCTGTACTGGAACCTAAAGTAAAATATTCACCTAATGAGGTTCTGCCTCTTTTCTGTATGATCCTGGGGGCTTGCCGAATCTTTTTTTAAAAGCAGTATTGAAATTGCAGGTATAATTATATCCGGATAAATGGCTTATTTGCTTCAAACTTTTCCCGGTATTTTCTAATAAATATTTTCCTTTCTGTAATCGTTGTTCTGCCAGGTAATGGAAAAGGCCTAAACCGAATAATTCTTTAAAGCCGGCTTTTAATTTAGTGATGTTGATGAATGCATATTCTGCTATTTCAGAAATACTGTGGTGATGCCTCGTGTCTGAGTCTATAAAATTTTTGGCGCGTTGAATACATTCTATATCGTAAGAGGATAACCGCATATTTTAACAGGTTCATTATCGCTTTCACCAAAATTGATTTTAAAAAAAGAAAAAAAACACCCGTGTTTACACTGGCAGAGGCAAAAAAGATCCCTTTACCAGTATAAATACGGGTGGTTTTTTATGGATAAAACATGCATCTTCGGCAAAAATTTATATTATGCCAAACAACTTTATCAGTCTTGAAGCGGCCTCAAAGATGACCGCTTTGTATCGCGAGGAAATGACCAGAATCCTGGATTACCGGTTTGAAAGTGAAAATATTTTACCGCTATGTGAAACTTTTGACCGCGCTGCGTTTGATGCCTTGCTTAATGAAACGGGGTGTACTGGGGTCAGGATCTATTATGGTATGAGTGAAGATCTGAAAGTGCATGCTATTGTGGTAGGCGTAAACAGTGACAATGAAGATATTCTTCCGGAAACAAATCTGGCGGAAGTTTCAGAAACAGACCCCGTGATCATTGAAGAAGCCTTCAGGTGCCCGGACGTTTGCCCTCCGAAATCAGCACTTAATTCATAAAACTTTTTCATACATCGTATTTATGTTCCTAAAAGTAATTTTTTCGGCCTTTAGTATTTTCATTGCAGGAATTATAGGCCTTATCCGTTTCAGGAAGATCAACAAAATGTATTGGCCGATGATTTTTGTTGTATGGCTTGCGTGCATCAATGAGATTATTAGCTTTTGTTTATTTAAAAACAATCTTTCAACTGCTATAAACAACAATATTTATGTTTTGATGGAAGCGATGGTGCTTTTATTTCTTTTTCGCAATTTTGGTATCTTTAACCGACGTAAATGGCTGTTCTGGACTGTATGTGGCGGCCTTGCGGCATTATGGCTTTGGGAAAATTTTATAGGCGGGAAGATCTGGTGTATCAGCTCCTGGTTCCGTATTGTAAGTTCCTTTATCATTGTGTTAACAAGCATCGATGCCATAAGCAAACTGATGGTATTTGGCTCGCAAGAGTTTTTGATAATAAGAGGGCGTAGCTTATTCGCAAATGCTGCTTTTCTCATTTGCATCGGTACTATTATTTTCTTTACCTTTAAATTGCTCGTTGAGATTTTCTGGTTTTATGGTTTGAATGGCAGCGAGATTTTCAGAGTAAAGCTGTATGATATTTTAACCTATATCAATCTGTTAGTAAATTTAATTTACGCATTAGCTGTATTATGGGCACCACCGAAACAACGATATACCATGCTGTCATTTTCGCCTCACTGGTAATTGGAATCCTGTTAACGTATTTTTTTATTGTAGTGATCCATAGCCAGAAGGTAAATGTTGGGTTACGCAAAAAAAATGTCCTCGAAGAAATTGCAGGCCTTGAAAAAGAAAGGGCAAGGATAGGAGCAGATTTTCATGATGAACTTTCGCCACTCTTATCAACAGTAAAAACGAGAATAAATTTTTTTCAGTTAACCAATGCTGAAGATTTAGCAGAACGCCAACAAGCCAACGACCACATTGAGGAGGTGATAAAAAGAATGCGGCAAATCTCTTTTAATCTTATGCCCAACACGCTTTTAAGGGATGGGCTGATCAAGGCCCTGGAAGAATATGTTGAATTCCTTAACCGTGTTCATCGTATCCGGTTCACCTTTACTGCAACAGAAGAATGTATGCTCGAAGAAAGTAAGGCAGTGAATGTATACAGAATTATGCAGGAAGTAATCCATAATGCGATAAAACATTCAAAAGCAAGCGAGATAAGTATTGAGATCAGGGACAAGAAAAATGCTATTGACATAAGAGTATGTGACAACGGCTGCGGTTTCAATTACAAAAAGAAATTAGCAGAAAAAACAGGAATCGGCCTCGGAAGCATAAACAATCGAGTTATGATTACGGGAGGCAAAATGTTTGTAGATTCCCGCCCCCAAAAAGGCACCACTTATATTTTTAAAATACCAACATGATATGTACGGACCAATTAATATACTGATTGCAGATGACCATCAAATATTCCGTAATGGTTTTAAGCTGATGTTTAGCAGAAGTGCAAAAATAAAAGTGATTGGCGAGGCTGCGAATGGAAAAGAAGCTTTTGAAGTTGCAGAGAGAATAAAACCTGATGTAATTCTTATGGATATCCAAATGCCTGTAATGGATGGTATTGAGGCAACAAAGGCATTGAAACAAAGCCGGCCAAAATTACCAATTATCGCGCTGTCGACATTTGATGAAAACATCCGGATAAAATCAATGATACAGGCGGGAGCAAGAGGATACCTTCTAAAGGATGCTAATGAAGCTGAAGTGCAACATGCCATCGAAGAGGTGATTAACGGCTATTGTTATTTTTCAGATACCATAACTAAAAGAATTGCAGATATCACTTCTTTCATTGACTCGAACAGCGTTACTTTCGGCGGGATTCAATTCAAAGAAAATGAGATTAAGGTTATGAAGCTAATGTGTGAGGAATATTCCTCAAAACAGATTGCCGCTGAAATGGACTTAATGCCAAAAACCATTGAATGGTACCGGGATATTCTAAAGAAAAAAATAGGTTCAAAGACAATGGCAGGAATTATTGTGTTTGCAACAAAGAATGAAATTTGCTAAAGAAAGATTATATCAAATTCACAGACTTACAGGTACTAAAGAAGATAAAGGGGCGAGGAAACACATTCCCCTGGTTCGTGGCACACGAAACATCTTCGTTCGCATAAAACGGGCTATTTGAAAATCGACATTAATAAACACGTGTTTCATAAAATTTGGCAGATGAATAATAAGAATGTAAATAATTTGTAGCAAGATTACAGTTCCCACTAACCCGATGAAAATGTGTTTCGTGTGCCACGAACCACAGTGCGAGTGTCGTGCTTCGACAGGCTCAGCATCACAGCGTAAATAATTTGTAGTAAGATTACACTTCCTACTAACCGCATTAAAATGTATGTTTCATGTGCCACGAACCCCGTCACGAGGATCTAAAAAAAGGAGGCCCCTGTAGAAACAAGGGCCGATACCAAAACTAACTGCTTATGAGAAGTACAAATGTAACCTCTGACCGTTGATTTCTGATAAAAGAAATGATAAAATGATCTTTTGTTAATTGAACACTGCTTGAATGCCGAAGCGAGACGCGCTTCTCAGGTATCAAAGAATTGATTGAAGAAACACGTTTGAAGGTAAGCCAAGCTTTGACCTCCAATGTGACTTCCCTATATTGGAAAATAGGAAAGAGAATTCAGGAAGCGTTCTTCAAAATGAGCGTGCAGATTATGGACAACAAATTGTCGCTACGTTGTCACGATAACTGATGAATGAATGAACTTCGAATTAAAAAATTTAAGTAGAATAATCCAATTCGCAGTGAAATTTCCTGACTATTACTCCTTTATTTCTTAAACGTAGCAGAGCAAAATTCCTTTCTGCTTGTCTCGATGAAAATGAGAAAATTAGTTCCCCGAAATATTTTGGCTGATTCGCTATTTTATGTGCAGGTATATGTCGAGAAATGCAAAAAGTATCCATGCAACTAAAAATACGTAAGGCATTATTTGCGCGAATTCCAAAATGCGGCCATGCTTTGCATCTGCAGACTTGCTGCTTTGCGCCGGTTGGCTGCCCACATGATAATCACTCATCCAGGGGTCGTTTTCAAAAAGCTTTTCTTGCTTTATATGCCAGAGAGCAATCGTTTGGATTGCGCCATTCACACCACCACGTACTGCAATGGAAGTAACAATGCCAATCAGCGAAAGAAGTATGGGAAACCAAAGGCTAAAAAAATCACTCCACCCAGCGCTGCGATTGACCACAGCTGATGCAAATGCAATAGTAAGAAATGACTGCGAAGTAACGTAGGTGCCTACCCTGCTATATAATAAGGTATATTCATGCTGTATTTCCGACCTGTAAAATTCAAGCTTCTTTAACTTATCTTCCTGTAAGTCTTTTTCTATCATAAAAGAAATTGTTCTTTTAAATTATTTTGTTGCAAGGATAAAATTAGGGAAATAACTAAAAGCCGGGGGCAGCATTAATTTTATTATTTGACCATAAAGCGCAACGTATGCCGCAAGGAATAATATTTGCACAGATAATCTTTTTATCTGCTCTGTTTTTTTCGAAGGGAATTCTTTCGAAATGTTCCTATCCGATTTCGCCTGAACAAAAGTCACCAACGCACAGATCTTAAAAAAGCAGGAAGCCATTTTCAGGATAGCATATACTAATGCAAAAAAATGAACATCAATATTTTTTTAATAAAGGTACCAGCATGTCTGCAATCATGGCAAAGCCTTTATCAGAAGGGTGAAGGCCATCATAAGTAACATTCATTGCACCTACAGGATAAGGATATTCATCTGTTGCGGGGTTAAAAGGAATACCTATAAATTCAGGATATGGATAATTTTTATACTGACCGGTCGCCGGGTCTTTCAAACGTTTATAGTTTACCAGGTTTTTGAGGCCCATACCTTTTTTATGATAAAGGTCTATG
>JAHEZB010000110.1 GCA_023251285.1 Chitinophagaceae bacterium
CAGTTCATCGCAGGATTAATATAGCAGAATTATTAACGCATGGTGCAAAAAAAGTGGAACTGTGCTATCGCTCTTTTGATGCGGAATTTGAAAGGCCGCTGATTTTGACGGAGGATGAAACCAGATTATATGGGGCATTAGTAGGTTTTGTCGGAACCTATGAAAATGTCCGCGCTTCCTTTATTGCTTACCTGATTGAGAATGGAATTCCGGTATCAGTAACCGGAAATGATTGGCCGGATGGGGAATATTGGCATATTATCAAGCCGTATTATAAAGGGCCTTCTGTTTTTAACGAAGATTATATCAAAGCGATAAACGGGCTGGATATTGCGCTACACTTTTTGAGACACGCCAACCGTGACGAGCAGGACAGCCGCACATTTGAAATTCCTGCCTGCAAAAGATTCATGCTGGCAGAAAGGTCTGAAGTTCACAAGCAACTTTTCACAGAGGATGAAGAGGCAGTTTTCTTTTCATCTAAAGAAGAATTGCTCGAAAAAGTGAAACGATATATGACTGATCCTGCTGAAAGAGAACGCATTGCGCTGAATGGTTACAACCGATGCTTTAAGAGCGGTTACACACATTTAGAACGAATGAAAACGGTTTTAAAAAGGGCGATTGAGTATTGATGAATGGAAGGTTAACCGGTAAACGAATAAGAAGGATTGTGGTGGGAATCTACATTGACGCCGACTTCTTTCCCCCGACGATCAACGCAATCCTGAATTTTGCTGAAGTAAGTGATGAAGTAATCGTGGTAAGCCGAAACAACAGCGCTGGAGATTATCCTTATCCTTCGAATGTCGTTTTGAAAAAAGTAGGCCGGTATTGCACTGTGAGAGAAATGGAAAAGCAACCGGTGGGGCTAAAGGCCCTGGAATTCCTAAAATTTACCTACAGGCTTTTCAGATCATCCAAGAGTAACAAATGCGAGCTGCTGGTATTATATGACCACATTGCCTTGTTCTCTTTTTTTCTTGCCAAAAGTGTCTCCAAAAAAAGTAAGGTTTGGTACCACAACCATGATATGCCGATAAAGGAAATCATTAAAAAAAGAACGATAGGAGGTCTTGCTGCTGCTTATGAAGAAAAGGCAATGAATTACATTGACTATTTTTCCCTTCCCTCACAGGAAAGGCTTCCCTTTTATCCTCACGTTAATACAAGGATACCGGTTTTTATTATCCCCAATTATCCATCTTTGAAAGTGTATGGTAACGTTCAAATTCGAAATAATAGGGAAGGCTTCAAATTCATTTACCAGGGTTTTATTGGGGCTGGCCATGCCTTAGAAGAGGTGATCCAATGCATCGGGTTGTTTCAAAAAGATAACCACATTGAATTCATTCTCAAGGGATCTGTGCACGTTGATTACAAAAAAAAATTAAATGACCTGTCACACCAACTTGGAGTTGCCGGGCAACTTCATTGGTATCCGGTTGGTCCTTATAGAGAATTGCCGGCCCTGACCGCTTCTGCTACAGTCGGAATAGGTATCAATAAAAATACAGACATTGTGAACCGCAACCAGGGAACCGCTTCTAATAAAATTTATGAGTATGCGGCGTGTGGTCTCCCTGTTATCGTTTTCGATAGTGAGCAGTTTCGTAAGTACCTGGATAAATATTCCTGGGTGTTTTTTACCGACGGATCCGTTGATTCCCTGGAAAAGATCATAACCAACATTAATCAAAATGCATCTGAATTGGGAAAACTGGCCCGGGAAAGTTTTGAACAGGAACTGAATTTTGAAAAAGTATTTCTACCTGTATTAGAAGAAGTAGCCGCAAGTATAGCAAAACAGGAAAGGAACTAATGACTAGTAAGAAAGTTCGTATTGCCATTGTTATTTCACATCCGATACAGCATTTTTGCCCTCAATATGTAAGCTTTGCTCAAAATCCGGAGGTTGAATTGAAAGTGTTTTTTGGTTCTGCTTTGGGCTATAAAAAGTACGTGGATGAAAATTTTAAAACGGAGGTTAGCTGGAATAATCTGCAATTGGAGCGGTTTCCGCATTGCTTTTTAAATGGAGAGCAGGTAATACAACCTGATAAAAACCTGGATGCGCCGTCACTTGAAAAGGAAGTGGAACATTTTTATCCGGACATGTTATTTACGTATGGTTATTTCCAGAACTTACAGAGAAGGGCCCACAGGTGGGCGATTAAAAATAAAGTGGCAATGGCTTACATCTCAGATAGTGAATTGAGGCACTCTGAAAATACAGCGAAGGCCTGGTTGAAATCATTTTTTCTCCGCCGGTATTTATCACCGGTAAGTTTTTTTTTAACGATGGGAGATGCCAATGAAGCCTATTACCGGAAATACCGGGTTGCATCCGAAAAATTACTGAGGATGCATTATCCGATTGATTATGGGCAATATCAAAAAGCCTTTTTGCAAAAAGACCGGCTTCGAACCGCTATCCGAAATCAATATTCAATTCGTGAAAATGAAATCGTTCTTTCTGTGGTGGGAAAATTAGTGGCCTGGAAAAACCAGGATCATATCATCGAAGCAATGAAAGTACTGGAAAATGAAGGACTTTTTGCCCATTTATTTATTATTGGTTCCGGAAACAAGCGGTCCGAATGGGAAGAGAAAGCCGGGAATCTGAAAAAAAGCAAAGTACATTTTACCGGTTTTGTTAAAGCAGAAGAATTACCTTCTTACTATTCCGCCACCGATATCTATGTGCACCCCGCTTCACTCGAACCTCATTCAGTTGCCATCAGTGAAGCCATTATAATGGGTTGCCCGGTAATTTTAAGCGATCGTTGTGGTAGCTATGGTGCAACCGATGACGTACAAGAAGGGAAGAACGGTTTTGTATATCCTTTCGGTGATATTGAAACGCTGGCAGAAAAAATAAAATCGCTTGTAAATGATGCCCGGCGACGTAAGGATTTTAGCGGTTATTCGCATCAATTGGGAATGCAGTTTCAGCAGAATTCTCATTATAAGATGCTTGAACAACTGGTAAAAAGATTCCGGGACTTGAATCGGGAAGTATGAGTATAGTCGTATGCAAATTACCAAAAGCGGGCCTGGGCAACCAGTTGTTTCCATTAATGCACGCGTTGATCTTTGGGAAACTGAATGATCTGCCGGTGATCATTACCGGGTATCATGCCATTAAGATCGGTCCCTGGTTGAGAGGTGAGAAAAGCAAGCGAAAGTATAAGGGATTTTTTACGTTTGAAAAAAGCTGGCTCGGAGAAGCTTCAGACCGTCAAAAGGTGAAGAGATTTGAGAGAAAATTTGAACAGGTAACAGAACCTGAGGTAATGAAGCTCTCAGCGCCTGAACTTGAAAACAAAGTTTTTGTTTTCCACGAAATTGGTGATTACCACGATTTTTTTCGCCGTTTGAAAGAATACCGGGATGAAGTAATTGAAACACTTTATTCCATCATTGATCCGGCCATTATTAATGAACTAAATATAAAAGAAGCACCAGTAATCGGAATTCATATCCGGATGGGTGATTTTCGTAAATTAGAAGCAGGAGAAACCTATCAAAGTGGCCATGTAAGACCACCGGTTTCGCTTTTTATTGATCTCGTAAACCGCATCCGTGTCATGAACGGGAAAGATCTATCTGTTGTAATCTTTTCGGATGGTTACCGCCATGAACTAAAGAAAATTCTTCTGTTAAAGAATATTCAACTGGCCGAAAATAACTGTGACCTGGTGGATCTATTATTGTTAAGTAAAAGCTCCATCATCTTACCAACTCATGGTAGTACCTTTAGTGCATGGGCTTGTTTTTTATCAACAGCATCCATACTTTCGGTTTTTAATTATCCAAAACCGATAAGGCCAGGTGATCTGTCAGGTGATTTATATGAAGGAACTTTTGATGCCGGAAATGAACTTCTCAGGAAAAATATCTCGGGCATTTTATGAATAAAGGTTTATTGAATAAATATTTTCAAAAGTTCGGATTTGAAATACATGGAACAGGTTACCTCCAATCAGTTAAAAAGGGGGCATTTAAGGAAGATGCCTTTACAGTTCAAAAAGAAATGCTTAAAAATTGTTCAACGATATTTGATGTAGGTGCAAACAGGGGAGAAATAACTTCAAAATATGCCGAGTTATTCCCCCAAGCAAACGTTTACGCATTTGAACCATTTCCTGACTCCTTTAAAATTCTGGAATCAAAATTTTTCGGAAACAAAAGAATAGAATGTTTTCAAAACGCAATTGGTGCTGTAAACACAAAAAGTAATTTATTTGTAAATAGAAACGTAGACACAAATTCATTACTAAGTTCTGTTAAAATAGGCTTATCATCTGATCAACAGGTTAAAAATGTAGGTGTAATAGAAGTGGATGTTTGTACTATCGACGATTTTTGCAGAAATAAATTGATTAATAGTATTGACATATTAAAATTGGATATCCAGGGAAGTGAGTTATTTGCGTTAAAGGGCGCAACAGAGCTATTAAAAAACAAACGGATTAATTTGATTTACTCGGAAGTGTATTTTAAAAAACAGTATGAAAACCAACCACTTTTCCCTGATATATCAAAATTTTTGGAACAGTTTGAATATTATTTGCAGGATTTTTATACTCCCATTTATGGAAAAGGAAACTTAGCGTGGTGCGATGTTATTTTTAAGCCTAACAATTAATATTGTATAGTGAATTCTCTATTTAAAGCAAAAATAGATTGGGGTGTTTATATAATTATCGCGATTCTAATAAGGGTAGCCTTCTTCAATATGTCATGGGTTTCGTATGTTGCGATACTGATATCCATGCATCAGTTTTTCTTATTTTTTTATGCCCTCGGATATATGATTCCTGTAAGGTATCTTTCAGGAGCATTTATGTGCATGCAAATGCTGCTTGGTCCTGCCATGGCGTATAGCGGACTTGACGCGTACCAAAGACCTGAATCAAAAATGCAGATCCCGGAATTGGATTACTTCATGTATGCAATACCGGCAGTGATTTGTTTTATCATCGGGCTTCATGTCTCGGCAGGAAAGTTGAAAGGGGAATTTATCAACCAGGAAAAAATTCGCAGATACGTTGCACAAAATGAAAAGCTTCCATATTATTTTGTCGCATTCGGGTTCGTGGCCAGCTTTATTGGGCCTTATTTCGGCTCAGAACTTGGATTTGTTTTTTTTCTGTTTTCCAATTTTAAATTTATAGGTGCCTTCCTGATTATCCTGGGGAATAAAAAATTAAAGCCTTTATACCTGGTTTTAGTATTTGGGTCTATTGTCGCTTCTTCTCTCCAACAAGCGATGTTCCACGATCTGGTCACCTGGTTGATTTTCCTTGGGGCGGTGTTTGCATTAAAATACAAACCGTCTGTGAATGTAAAAGCCTTATTTGCCATTGGTTTTGCAATCCTTGCTTTGGTAATTCAACAATTAAAAGGCGATTACAGGCAGGCGACGTGGACAGGAAAAGAAGGTGCAGGGTTATCGACTTTTGTTCAAACATACGATCAGAGTGAAAGCAAAGGCCGGTTTAGTATCGAAAGTATTGCAGAAAGCAATATCCGCATTAACCAGGGTTTTATTGTAACACACATTATGAAGACGGTGCCCGCTAAAGTGCCCTATGAAAATGGTGCAGAAATGGTGGAAATTCTCAAGGCAGCCATTTTACCAAGAATTTTGGCGCCTGATAAATTAATGGCAGGTGACAGAACTATTTTTATGAAATATACCGGTTTGTTTTTGATGCCCGGAACTTCTATGGGAATGAGTACGATGGGGGACGCTTATGTTAATTTTGGCACATTTGGCGGTGTAATCTTCATGTTTTTCTTTGGTCTTTTGTTCAGTGAGATCTTGAATGCTTTTCATAAAAGGTCGGCTGAGTATCCGGTTCTCCTACTTTTTATTCCGATGGTTTTCTATTACCCGATACGGCCTGATTGCGAATTGCAGACGATTTTGGGGCATTTGTTTAAATCATGCTTCCTGATCTTTGTAATGTTGCACGTTTGGCAAGCGAAGCTTAGATTAAAGCCGACGAAAGCCGGCAAACAAATGGCGGTCGCAAAGGAAGCCAGTTAATGACGAACGTATCAACTCCTATATTACATTGAAATCTATCAAACAATTTATTTATCGATTCTTGACACGTAACCCGCTGATTGATTGGACGGTGAAAAAAATCCGCAATACTCTTTTTCCTGGTTCAGCTTTATATTGGGAGCGGCATTATAGCAAGGATGGAAATTCCGGTTCAGGTTCTTATGGCAGAAGTGCTGAATACAAGGCGGGGTTTTTGAATCAATTTGTTGAAAACAACCATATTCAGAGCGTTATAGAATTTGGATGTGGTGATGGCAACCAGGCCATGCAATTTAATTTTCCTTCCTATACCGGCCTTGATGTGTCCACAACTGCAATAGAAAAATGCGGTGAATTGTGTAAAAATGATCCTGCCAAACAGTTTTTTATTTTAGATGAAAAAACAACCGGATTAAAAGCGGAGCTGGCCATCTCGCTGGATGTCATTTATCATTTAATTGAGAAAGACGTGTACGAAAATTATATGAAACAGTTATTTACTGCTGCAACAAAATATGTCATTATTTATGCCTGGGATGTTGAAAGTGATAAAAATTACCACGTAAAGCACCGCAAGTTTTCAGCGTGGATCAAAGAAAATGTTCCTGAATTTAAACTTTTTAATAAAATCAAAAATTCTACCTTTTCAGATTTTTATATTTATCACCGGAGATGAGACAAAACTGACATCGATGGACAAGAAGGAATTCGGATTTATTAAAAGTGGTTTTGTTCAAATTCGACAACTTCCGTCTTCCTGGTAAAAAAAAAGGGTTGATCGCACGAAGACAGTAAGGCACTAAGATTCACAAGGAGGTCTTTTGA
>JAHEZB010000111.1 GCA_023251285.1 Chitinophagaceae bacterium
GGTACATTCCAAAACGATTAATTTCCCTCCCGGTTTTAAAACCCTTTTGATTTCTGACAAACCTTGTTCAAGATTTTCAAAATTTCTTACTCCGAATGCAACGGTAACGGCGTCAAACGAATTGTCAGGAAATAAAATCGCTTCACTGTCGCCGTGTAATAATTCAATCGAATTTTCTAAACCGGATTTTGCAATTTTTTTTCTTCCAATATCCAGCATGCCTTCGCTGATATCAATACCGGTAATTTTTTCCGGCTTTAAAATTTGATAACTGGTGATTGCAAAATCACCGGTTCCCGTTGCTACATCTAAAATATTTTTTGGATGCAATGAAATCAATTCACGTATGGCTTTTTTGCGCCAGCCAACATCAATTCCGGCACTTAAAAAACGGTTTAAAAAATCATAACGGAAAGCGATTTTATCAAACATGTTTTCTACCTGCTTCTTCTTGCTTTCTGTAGAATTTTTAAAAGGAACAACGGTATCGTGCGGATAGATATTCATTGGTTCAAAGATACTTTTTTGTTTTTAGTTAGTAGTTACCGCTTCGTTGTTTTTACTTTTTAGGACAACTTTAGCAATATAAAACGGCAAGCCTTCTGAAAAGGCACCTGTTTTATAATTAGCATTTCACAATACCTCATCATACTTTACGACATCATCGCACAATGACATGAGCAAATGAGCACATTAACTTAAATTGCGGCATGCACATTAAAAAAGCGCAGTATCTTATCAGCAGTCCTACTTACGAAAAATGTCCCCAACCGGACAAGCCGGAATATGCATTTATCGGGCGCAGCAATGTGGGAAAATCTTCTCTCATAAACATGTTGGCGGATAACGATAAAGTGGCTAAAACATCGAATCAACCTGGCAAGACGCAAATGATCAATCATTTTGAAATAACGAGTGTGCCCAAGGCCGGGGATGTCAATGAATCCAAATGGTACCTCGTGGATTTGCCCGGTTATGGCTTTGCAAAAATTTCTTTAAGCAGCCGCAGAAGATGGGAGCAGATGATTGAAAATTATTTAAGAAAAAGAGAAAATTTAGCAATGGTTTTTGTGTTAATCGATGCAAGGCATTCTCCTCAAAAATTAGATTTGGATTTCATTAAAAACCTGGATCTGTGGCAAATTCCTTTTACATTGATCTTTACAAAAGCAGATAAAGAAAAACAAGCGGTAGTAAGTAAAAACGTAAAATTATTTTTGGAAACCCTTCTTAAAAACCAGCAGTTTTTGCCGCAACATTTCGTTTCCAGTTCTTTAAAAAAATCCGGGAAAAATAAAATTCTGGATTTGATCCAGGAGAAGAATAACGAATTACATAGCTAGCCACCGTTGGTCAACAGAGAAATGGTTGACCTGGTTAAAATCGTTATGAAATAGATGTTTAATTCAATTGACCCTTTTAGTAAATAAACAAATATCCTTTTCGTTCGTTTCCTTATATTTTATTTAAACAGCACTTTCAAATTGTTTTAAAAATCTTACATCATTTTCACTAAAAATTCGCAAATCCTTGATTTGATATTTCAACATTGTAATTCGTTCTATTCCCATTCCAAAAGCAAAGCCTGAATACTTTTTTGAATCAATTCCACAATTTTCCAACACATTTGGATGCACCATTCCGCAACCCAGAATTTCTACCCAACCAGTGTGTTTACAAACGTTGCAACCAACGCCGCCACAAATAAGACAAGAGATATCCATTTCTGCACTTGGCTCTGTAAAAGGAAAATAAGAAGGACGGAAACGCACTTTAATTTCTTTACCAAACATCTCCTGTACAAAGAAATAAAGTGTTTGTTTAAGATCGGCGAATGAAACATTATCGGCAATGTATAAGCCCTCTACCTGGTTGAAAAAGCAATGCGCTCTTGCACTGATGGTTTCATTCCGGTAAACACGTCCGGGACAAATAATTCTGATTGGAAGTTTACCCTTTTCCATCTCGCGCACCTGCACGCTGCTGGTGTGTGTGCGCAACATCCACGCGGGATTTTGAGAAACATAAAACGTATCCTGCATATCTCTTGCCGGATGATTTTCGGGCAAATTTAAAGCGGAAAAATTGTGCCAGTCATCTTCAATTTCCGGCCCTTCTGCTACTGCAAATCCAAGTCTTTGAAAAATAGAAACGATTTTATTTCTTACAATACTAATCGGATGGCGGCTTCCAATTGGTAACGCATCACCAGGCAATGAAAGATCAATGCTGTCGGTTGCCGGTGCTCTGTCGTCTGTCGTTGTCTTCAGCTCTTCCCATTTATTTTCAGCAAACAATTTGAATTCGTTCAGCACTTTTCCCATTTCTCTTTTGTTTTCAGGAGCCACATTTTTCATTTCTCCCATCAATGATTTTACAGAGCCATGAGAGCCGAGAAATTTGATGCGAAAAGCCTCAGCGGGATTTTTATCATCGCTGTAAAAATTATTGATTTCTTCTTTTAAATTATTGATTTGCGAAAGCAGATTTTCCATACTTGCAAAAATACGTGAAAGCGGAGAAGAATTTTTTTGATCGAAGCTAAAATAATCGAAAACCTTATTTTATTTCTACATTTTATTGTTAGGTTTGCCCGACAAAAAAATAAAATTTGATTTACGATTTACACGAATATCTATCTCCGCTAAATGTAGCTGAAATCAGCGGTGATGCGGCTTACAACGACAGTCAGCTCGGAAGTGTTATTAAAATAAATGAAGAAGAAATTCCTGATTTATCCAATGTGGATATTGTGATCGTTGGTGTAAATGAATTCAGGGGAAATGGTTTTATCTCAACGGACAATTCTGCTGATGCAATTCGTAAAAAATTTTATGAATTGCACTACTGGCATAAAGAAATTTCGATTGCTGACATTGGAAATATTAAAAGTGGGGCGTCATTAAATGATAGTTATTCTGCACTCACGATTGTATTGAAGGAATTGTTTCAATTACATAAAGCGGTTGTCATTATTGGTGGTTCGCACGATAATACTTTGGCGCAATATGCTGCTTATAAAGAATTGAACAAAATTATTGATGCTACCATTGTAGATGCTACGATCGATTTGCGAAGCGAATCTACTTTGAGAAGTGAAAACTTTTTGATGGAAATGCTCACAAGCGAACCAAACATGGTAAGACATTACAATCACATTGCTTTTCAAAGTTATTTCGTCCATCCCCGAATGCTTGAAACGATGGACAAGCTGCGGTTTGATTGTTTCAGAGTTGGCACTGTAAAAGAAGATCTGGATGAGATGGAGCCGGTGATTCGCAATTGCGATCTATTTAGTTTTGATATCGCTGCAATAAAGAACAGTGATGCTCCCGCGGCCACAGCCAGCCCGAATGGGCTTAGCGGCGAAGAAGCTTGCACGCTTGCTCGTTTTGCAGGAATGAGCGCTTCGCTTTCTTCTTTTGGCGTTTACGGATATGACGCTTCTAAAGATCATCAGCGTCTCACGGCATTACAAATTGCACAAATGCTTTGGTATTTTATTGATGGAAGAAACCGAACCAGAAAGGAATCTTTATTGCATGAAGACCAGGATTTCAATCAGTTTCACACAGTTTTTGCAGAAGTAGATACCGTTTTTTTGCAAAGCAAAAAAACAGGAAGATGGTGGATGCAATTGCCTGATAAAAAAGTAATTGCATGCAGTTATAAAGACTATTTATTTGCAAGCAACAATGAAATCCCTGAAAGATGGCTGAGGGCACAAGAAAGAGACGTGTAAATTATTTTGACAGCAAGCAAAGAAATAAATTGAAATTATATTTTCTGAAACACAAGTTATTCAACCTCATATTCAAGCACATTCGGTTGTGGCATTTGTAAAGACGCATTTAATATTTCAATTCCAACAACAGAGACGTCTTCGGCGTAATCCAAAATGATTCCTGTTTTATCCTCATCACTTTCATCGACCGGCTTTTCATTTAATTTTATTTAAAGAATATCCACTTCTTTATCATATTTAACTTTCATACTTTTTATTTTTAAAGAAAGAAGTTTTATCGCCTGCTGGCTATCAACAAATTCAAATCAGTAAATTTCAAATCGAACCTCTGGCTCAAATGAAAATTGGTCAGCGCTCCTTTGAATAAATAGATGCCACTGCGGATATTTATTTTATACCACACCAGGTTCTCAAAACCGCCATCATCCGCCATTTCAAGCATCAAAGGCATCAGAACATTGCTGATTGCCTGTGATGCAGTTCTTGCAAATCCACTCGGAATATTTGGAACGCAATAATGAATGACATCATATTTCTTAAAAACAGGTGATGCATGTGAAGTGATTCTCGATGTTTCAAAACAACCTCCGTGGTCAATACTCACATCTACGATTACACTGCCCGGCCGCATTCTGCTTACCATTTCTTCCGTTACAACAAGCGGAGTTCTCCCTCCCGAAGCGGCAAGAGCTCCCACTGCTACGTCACATGTTTTTAATTGTTTGGATAAAATTCCCGGCTCTATAACGGATGTGTATAAACGTAAACCTATATTATTTTGCAATCGCTTTAAACGATAAATACTGTTGTCAAAGATCTTAATACTTGCTCCCATGGCAAGCGCGGTTCTTGCCGCTTGTTCGCCCACAATTCCTGCGCCGATGATGATCACTTTAGTTGGTGGAATTCCGGAAATTCCTCCAACCAAAACGCCTTTTCCATGATTTGCATTACTTAAGTATTGGCCTGCAATCAGCATTACCGCGCTTCCTGCAATTTCACTCATGCTGCGTACAATGGGATTGTGTCCGCTATCGTCTTTCAGGTTTTCAAAACTAAGTGCGGTTATTTTTTTCTCCATCATTTTTTCCAGAATTTCACGCTTCATAGCGGTAACATGAATCGGGGAAATGATGAATTGATTTGGTTTTAGCAATTCAATCTCAGTTTCACAAACAGGCGCACTTTTCACAATTACATCACATTCAAAAACCTCTTTTTTTGAATGGGCAATTTTTGCTCCTGCATCGCTATAGTCTTTGTCTGAATAACTGGCACCTTCACCGGCTTTGCTTTCCATAATTACCCGATGGTTGTTGGCAACTAAAACACTTACTGCATCTGGTGTAAGAGCCACCCGGTTTTCCTGGAAAGAAGTTTCTCTCGGAATACCCATTAATAATTCTGCCCCTTTCGGTTTGATGTCAAGAGTTTCTTCTAACGTTTCATAAGAGAAGGATGGGGAAACAAAAGGTTTTGAAGATGCCATGTAGAAAATTTACAATGAATAGGATATAAATATAAAATTTTATGACGGAAGTTGTATGATCAATTTTCGCTCAGTGTCTGAAATGATTTCGAAATTAGAAAAAACGGTGTTATCCGGAAAAATATCAGTCGCTTTTTCAGGCCATTCTACGAAACACATTTCATTGCTGTTTAAACAATCTTCAATCCCTGCTTCCATCGCTTCGTAGCTGCTTCTTATTCGGTAAAGATCAATGTGATAAATAATTTTCCCCTCAACAGTTTTATATTCCTGAATGATAGAATAAGTAGGACTGGTAACCGTTTCAGCTACTTTTAATTCTTGGCAAAGAGCACTGATAAATGTAGTTTTTCCGGCTCCCAATTCGCCTGAAAAAGCAAAAACTTTATGGCCGTTAAATGATTTTAAAAATTCAGAAGCTATCTTCTCTATCGACTTCAGCTCAAAAAATATTTCCATAATTACCCGCTGGTTTCCGGTAAAATTAATTGAGGATCATAGAATAACAAAAAGTATCAACGGATAGAAAGGATTTGTCTTCTTATTTCTGATGGATGCCAACTAATTTTTTTAATTTAAGACATTTCTTCTCCACAAGGTTCCAGCTCAATACAGCCATTGGAAAAACAATGACGATTGTGTATAGAAATAGAGCAAAAGGATTTTCTTTGACGATACCTGCTGCTATAAACATCTGTTGCACCGGAAAAGAAAAAACATAAATGCCATACGTGAAGTCGCCATATTTTCCGGCATGGTTCGTAATGCCTTTTATTTGGGCAACGCTGTTTACCAGTACAGGAATTGAAAAAAAATAAAGGGAATTTAATGATGGGAGTAAAACAGCTGTTATAAACGCAACCAAACTGAATGAAACAAAGAAAAAGAGTGAATTAGAAAAGTTGATTTTTAAAAAATAAAGTGCTGCTGAATTTAAAAAAAGAAGTGCATAAAAAAATGGCAAGCTTGTAAAATAACGAACCATTTCACCATCGAAAAAGAACCGGTTAGCCAGGTAAAAAAAATTGACAACTGCAATGAATAAAACAATGTAACTCTTGTATTTTTTTCTTAATAAAAAAATTATGGACATTAAAATATAAAGACGTTCTTCCAAAATTAATGTCCATAAAGAGCCATTTACGCCGTGCTCAGCAATGTTATGAACAAAAACACCGGGCAATGTAAATTGGAGCCCGAAAACGGGCATCACATTTCTAAAATAACTCCAGGTGTTTCTATTTGAAAAATAATCTTTGGCAGAAAGATTTGAAAAAAAAACACAAATAAAAACGGTTAAAATACAGGTAACAATCAGCAATGGCTGAATGCGCAAAAATCTTTTCCATAAATAATTTACCACGCCCGGCGATCTGGCTGTACTTTTTGCGATTAAAAAGCCACTGATGCAAAAAAAAATACTTAACCCGATAAATGAAAAATTCAGCCTCCCTTTTGTAAGCTGCATTAAAGGCTCAATACCGGCCTGGTGTAACAAAGAAAATGAATGGTAAAAAATAATTGAAAATGCAGCAAAAAGGCGTAGAAAATCATAATTGTTTTGAAACCTTTCGTGGTGATGCATCGAGATTTATTCAAGCCGGAAATTAAAGAAGTTTACATCAAAGTGGTAGGATTTTTTTAA
>JAHEZB010000112.1 GCA_023251285.1 Chitinophagaceae bacterium
AAAAAATTCCTTTAACCGATTTGCGTGAAATATTTTTCAATCGTTTCCAACTCATAACTGATTACTGACAACTTATAACTTTTTCAAATTGAATATAACTATTACGCCCTCGTCTGTTTCCGGAAAATTAAAAGTGCCGCCTTCTAAAAGCTCTATGCAGCGAGCATGTGCAGCAGCGCTTATTACTCCAGGCACCACTATTATTGACAATTTTGGAAGCAGCAATGATGAAAAAGCCGCGATGGATATTATTAGCAAACTTGGCGCCTCGATTAATATCGTCGACAATAAAATGGCTATCACTTCAAACGACTATATTTTTCGTTCTCAGTTTCCTGAAAAAAATGTGATCGTAAATGTAGGCGAAAGTGGATTGTCAATGAGAATGTTTACGCCCATTGCAGGTCTTTTTAATTATGATATTATTTTCACTGGTGAGGGAAGTATTTTGAAAAGGCCGATGAATTTTTTTGATGAAATTCTACCATTAGTTGATGTCGAAGTGCATTCAAATAATGGTAAATTACCAGTTACTTTGCGAGGACCTCTTCATCCGAAAGATATTACGGTTGACGGTTCTTTAAGTTCTCAATTTTTGACAGGATTGCTTTTTGCATTTGCAAAAGCTTGTACAGTTCCCGTTCGCATTACTGTCAAAGACTTATCAAGCAGGCCTTACATCGATTTAACCATTTCTGTATTAAGAAGTTTTGGCTTTCAAATTGACAATCACAATTACGAAGTTTTTACGATTCATCCACGGGCACCATTGCCCGCTCACAGCATAAAATATACGGTAGAAGGTGATTGGAGCAATGCGGCGTTTCTTTTGGTTGCAGGAGCGATTGCCGGTGAAATCACTTTAAAAGGTGCCGATCTCAATTCATGCCAGGGCGATAAAAATATTGTGCAGGCTTTATATGATTGCAGTGCTGACGTTCATCTTCATAATAATGAAATTACGGTAAAGAAAAAGCCTCTAAAATCGTTTGAATTTGATGCTACCCATTGTCCTGATCTGTTTCCACCATTAGTTGCTCTTGCCGCTTATTGCAAAGGTAAAACCATGATCAAAGGTGTAACCCGCCTTTTGTTTAAAGAAAGTAACCGGGCAGTCGCATTAAGAGATGAATTTAAAAAAATGAATGTTGATATTGAATTAAACGGCGATTGGATGACGATAAATGGAGGAAATGAAATAAAAGGAGCGAACGTCGCTTCACACAATGATCATCGGATAGCAATGGCTACTGCTGTTGCCGCTTTGGGAGCAAAAGGGAATACAACGATTCAGGATGCCGAAGCAGTAAATAAATCTTATCCTGACTTTTATAAAGATCTGAAAAAGATAAAAACCAACTCCAATACATCAAAAAAGACTGATGTTATTTAAAGATGAAATTTTCAAAATAAAAAAGGTGGCCAATCAACAGCCTCCTTTTTTATTTTAAATTTTTCTTTTACCAGATTTTTATCCGCTCGTTTTCCGGTTTATACATCTTATCTCCAGGTTTTACATCAAAAGCCTTGTACCAGCTATCCATGTTGCTGATCGGAGCGTTGGACCGGGCTTCTCCGGGAGAATGTGGATCGGTAAGAATCAGTTGGCTTGCATATTCAGGAACTGTATTTGACCGCCATATCTGCGCCCAACTTAAAAAGAAACGTTGATCGGGAGTAAACCCGTCAATCTTTTTATCACTCTTTCCTTCAGGTGTTTTTTTGAATGCTTCATAGGCAATGTTTAAGCCGCCGAGGTCTGCAAGATTTTCCCCTAAAGTAAGCTTGCCATTCACATGTATAGAATCGTTTACTGTAAATGTGTTATACTGATCTACCACCTTTTTTGCAAGTACATTAAATTTATCTGCATCAGTTTTTGTCCACCAATCACGCAGGTTTCCATCAGCAGCATATTGGCGACCCTGATCATCAAAGCCATGCGTTAGTTCATGACCAATTACTGCTGCAACGCCGCCGTAGTTAATTGCATCATCAGCGCCAAAGTCGAAGAATGGAAATTGCAGGATTCCTGCAGGAAATGCGATCTCATTATTTCCAGGACTGTAATAGGCATTGATGGTCGGAGGCGTCATTCCCCACCGGGTTTTATCGACAGGTGTTCCCATCCGGGCCGCCATTTTATTATAATTAAATTCACTTACACTTTTTACATTTCCATAAAAATCATTTCTCTTAATTACTACCCCAGGATAAGTTTCCCATTTATCAGGATAACCAATTTTATTTACAACAGCATGAAGTTTTACCAGCGCCTGTTGTTTTGTAGAATCGCTCATCCATGTAAGCCGGTTGATACGATCGGCAAATGTTTGTTGTACGTTTTGTACCAAAGCCAACATTCTTTGCTTTGCTGCTTCTGTAAAGTATTTTTTTACATATAACTGTCCAACCAATTCGCCCAATGACCTATCCAGCAGTGAACTGACTGTTTGCCATCTCGGTGTGATTTCTTTTTGCCCGGTCATCACTTTTGTAAAGTCAAATGACCTGTTTACAAAATCACTGCTTAGATAAGGCGCAGCAGATTCAATTACTCTCCATTCCAAATAAGCCTTCCATGTATCCAGTGGAACAGCGGAAAACAAAGCATCTGCACCTTTGAAGAATTCCGGGTTATTTACAAGGATGCTATCAGCGCCGGTTACTTTCATCCTTGCCATCAAATTTTTCCAATCAAATCCCGGCGTCATTTTGCTAAAATCTGCCACTGAAAATTTGTTGTACGTTTTCTTCGGATCTCTCATTTCCACACGGCTCAATTGCAGTTTGGCCAACCCTGTTTCAAGCGATAAAATATCATGTGCTTTTTGCGAAGCCTGCGCAAGGTTATCACCAGTCATGTGGAACAAATCGGTCATGTAACTTACATAAGCTTCCCGGATTGTTTTGCTCCTCATGTCATTTTTTAAATAATAATCGCGATCAGGAAGGCTGGTTCCACCTTGAGAAAATTGAGGAATGTAAGTATTTACATCTTTATCATCCTGTCCGACAGAAAAGCGAAATAAAGGACTACCAAGTCCTTCTGTTCTGAGGATGGCTATTTGATTTAATGCCTGTTGTTTGGTGCTGATGTCATTTAATTTCTGTAATTCCGCCTTAATTGGAGTGTAGCCCAACTTATCTATCGCGGCGGTGTCCATGCCACTGGCATAAAAATCTCCGACGCGCTGTGAGATGGAATCTTTTCCCGGATGAGCAGCCGCTTCTTCTGCAAGGTTTCGCAGCCTTTCCGCACTATTAAGCCGCAAAACATCAAAAGTGCCCCAACGTGTTTTAGATGCCGGAACCGGATTATTTTTCAGCCAGTTTCCATTTGCATATTGATAAAAATTATCGCCGGGTTTTACACTTAGATCCATGTTTGATTTATCAATGTATTTAACAGTACCGGCTTTTGATTTTTTTTGTGAGTGAGCAACATTAAAAGAAAGAACCAAAGCAGCAGAAAAGGTTAGGAAAAGTGTTTTCTTCATGTAAAAATTTTTTTCCAAAAATAAGATACGAAGTTGTTTATTTATTCAAAATATTTACAAACGGTAATTGCATGACAAGCGTGCAAAAGTTGAAATTGTAAATATTTGTTGCTTGACTGTATCGAACCAATTTTTGTATTTTAAATTTCATGGATTTGAATTATTCAATTGGATCTTTCCGGGACTTCAATCCAATAGATACTTCTTAATTAAAAATGTCGCAAACGGTACGATAGGTTGGCGTATTTACACCCTTTCTAAATTAAATAATGAGATTAAGTTTGTATTAAGATAAAAACAATTTCAATCAATAAAAAACAACAAAATGAAAGTAGTCAATCCCTATCTCAACTTTCCAGGCAATACAGAAGAAGCGTTTAATTTTTATAGATCTGTATTTGGCGGCGAATTTTCTTTGCTAATGCGAATGAAAGATGCCCAAGGCATGCCTGTGCCACAGGGACAGGAGGAAAAAATCATGCATATTGCCTTACCGCTCAATAGCGGCCAGGTGCTGATGGCGAGTGACAACTGCAATGCTTCAACTTTCAGCGAAGGGAATAATTATTTTATTTCAATCCATGCAGATAATGTGGAAGAAGGCCAAAAACTTTTCGACGCGCTTGCTGAGGGAGGAAAACCGGAACATCCTTTTGAAAAACAATTTTGGGGAGCGTGGCATGGAAATCTTTCTGATAAATACGGAGTAAACTGGATGGTAAATTATGAGGGGAACGTGCAATAGTCTTCATTATCATTTATTAATTTAATTGTATAAGTTCGTGCAAACCACGAACTTTTTCGTTTGCACGCTCTTCTTCATCAAATTATTAAAAAAATAACAGGTTGTGTTTACTCTGCGAATACTTTCCGTTCTTTGCATCCTGAAAATCGGAACTAAACTTCTAAACTTTTCTAAAACCGTCTAAACCCTCTAAAAGATCAGCGAGTCATGTCATATACCGTAGCAATTACAGGAAGGCCCAATGTAGGCAAAAGCACTTTTTTTAACCGGATGCTCGAGCAACGAAAATCAATCGTTGATGATTTCAGTGGAGTTACGCGCGACAGGCAATATGGTGTTGCAGAATGGAATGGAAAAGCTTTTAATGTGATTGATACCGGCGGTTTTGTCGCCGATAGCAATGATATTTTTGAAAGAGAGATCCGTAAACAGGTTTACACCGCCATTGAAGAGTCGAATGCGATCATTTTTATGGTCGACGTTACTACCGGTATTACAAACCTAGACCAGGATATGGCAGAACTACTTCGCAGGTCGCCGAAACCGGTGTATCTGGTTGTAAACAAAGTGGATAATCATCAGAGGCAAATGGAAGCAGCAGAATTCTATAGTTTGGGTTTTGAAAAAATATTTTTTCTTTCGTCGATCAGCGGTACAGGAACCGGGGAACTGTTGGATGAGATTTGTAAAAAAATTCCGGAAGAAAAAATAGAAGAACCAGGCACACTTCCAAAATTCGCGATCATTGGCCAGCCGAATGTAGGAAAATCATCGCTTCTCAATGCATTGACCGGGCAGGAGCGTACCATTGTAAGTGAGATAGCCGGAACGACAAGAGACGCGGTTCATACAACCTATAACTTATTCAATAAAGAATTTATCTTAATAGATACGGCCGGTATTCGGCGTAAGAAAAAAGTGAGTGAAGACCTGGAGTTTTATTCGGTAATAAGAGCGATCAGTGCTGTAGATGAAGCGGATGTTTGCATTTTATTGCTAGATGCAGAAAAAGGAATTACAGCTCAAGATCTGAATATTTTTTCTTTAGCGGCCAAGAAAGGAAAAGGGATTGTAGTGCTTGTAAATAAATGGGATTTGATAGAAAAGGAAACGAATACTGCCCGCGATTATGAAAAAGTTTTAAAACAAAAACTAGCTCCTTTTAATGATGTGCCAATCATTTTCATATCTGCAACAGAAAAAGTACGGATTTTCCAGGCAATGGAAACGGCATTGAAAGTATATGAAAACAGGCAACAAAAAATTCCTACTTCCAAACTAAATGAAGTGATGCAAAAAGCGATGGAATCTTATCATGCGCCGGTTGTAAGAGGCCATGCGGTGAAAATAAAATTTGTTACCCAATTGCCAACTGCGGTTCCTTCATTTGCATTTTTTTGCAATTACCCGTTAGACATCAAAACGCCTTATAAAAATTACCTGGAAAATCAATTGCGTGAAAATTTCGATCTGAAAGGCGTACCGGTAAGGATTTTCTTTAGAAAAAAGTAAGGAAAATCCGTTTACTGCTAATATAAGAAAAGGCATTATTTGTTTCTTTGTTGTGGTTCTTCCTATTCTGTGATTGGATTTTCAAGGGCGTATGTACGACGAACTTTTGAAAAGAATATTTTCATTTATTTGTTGCTTTACTGCAAATGGATTTTAAGATAAAGATTTGCACCATTTCTTTCTTAATTTTATAAACGGATTATTAAGAGCAACAGAAAATTTTTTCAAAAAAAACTGAAATCTTTTATCATGCCGCATTATCAAAAAGTTGGTTCAATTCCGCATAAACGCCACACGCAATTTCGGAAGCCGGATGGCACTTTATATTCAGAACAATTATTTTCTACCGAGGGTTTTTCTTCAGATTCTTCTTTGTTATATCATTCTCATCCACCAACTCAGATTATCAAAACAGACAAGCCTTACAGCGTTATTCCGGAAGTAGCAGAAGAAAAAATGCTAAAACATCGCAGCTTTCAGGGCTTTAATATCAAAGCTGAAAATGATTATTTGAAAAGCCGCAAACCCGTTTTGGTTAATAACGATCTACACATTTCTCTGGCTTCGCCAAAAGAAAGTATGCACAATTATTTTTATAAAAATGCTGATGCCGATGAAATTATTTTTATTCATGAAGGAAACGGAAAATTAAAAACACAATACGGAGAAATTCCCTTTGCTTATGGAGATTATTTAGTGATTCCGCGCGGCACGATTTACCAGGTAGAATTTGAAAAAGATGATAACCGGTTATTGATCATCGAATCCTTTAGCCCGGTGCATTATCCGAAAAAATATCTGAGTAATTACGGACAGTTGTTAGAGAATTCTCCTTACTGCGAAAGAGACATTCGTATTCCTCAGAATTTACAAACAATCGATGAAGAAGGAGATTTTTTATTGATGGTAAAAAAGAAAGGAATGATGTATGGCATTCATTATCTCCATCACCCTTTTGATGTGATTGGCTGGGACGGATGTTGTTATCCATTTGCATTTTCCATTCACGATTTTGAACCAATTACAGGTAGAGTACATCAGCCGCCGCCGGTGCATCTCACTTTCGAAGGCCACAATTTTGTAGTTTGCTCCTTTGTTCC
>JAHEZB010000113.1 GCA_023251285.1 Chitinophagaceae bacterium
CCCGAGGGAGAAACTGAAACAGAGATTAAAGATCCTTTTCGCAATAATTCTAATGAAGGCAAAAGAAAAAGAAATTTTAGTTTTAAGCTTACCGGCGACAAAAGGAAAAAAGAATAGTGGAAACAGGAAAAGGTATTATTAGTTTGTTTGCTGTTGCGTGGCTGCATCTGATGACTACCTCATTCTTACTGTAATCGAAAGTCTTGTAATTATGCTTCTGTTTCCTGATGCAATAATGCAAAATATTAGACTGCAAACACCCTTTCTTCCTTTTCATATTCTCTTCTTATTCCTTCGATTATATCTTTATTCATAATAACAGAACTTCTATTGCTAATCGCTTGCAGGGAAGCGTAATGAATGACATTGATAATAGCAGAACCGGTAAGCTCATATTTGTTTGTGATAGAGGATAAATCCACATCGTCTGCAAGCGATGCTTTTGCAGGAAAAGAGTTTTTCCAGATTTCGTATCGCTCAGAAGCATTCGGCGTGGGAAAATGGATAATTGCATTAAAACGCCGTATGAATGCCGCATCAATATTGCTTTTATAATTAGAGGCCAGAATAATCAGCCCGGTAAAATCTTCTACTCTCTGCAACAAATAAGAGACCTCCTGGTTGGCATATTTGTCATGCGAATTTTGGACGTTGGTGCGTTTTCCAAAGAGCGCGTCAGCTTCATCGAAAAAGAGAATCCAGTCTTTGTTTTGAGCTTTATTAAAAACCTTTTCCAGGTTTTTTTCTGTTTCTCCAATGTATTTTGAAACCACCTGCGAAAGGTCGATGCGATATACGTCTTTTTGAAATTGCTTTCCAAGAAGGGTTGCAGTTAGTGTTTTACCGGTGCCCGGAGGCCCGTAAAATAATGCACGGAAGCCTGGCTTAATTTTTTTCTCCATTCCCCAATCATTCATAAAAGACGCATTGTGATCCAGCCATATTTTTATATCCTGTATTTGCTGTTCTGTTTTTCGATTCAGTACCAAATCGTTCCAATCCATTTTTGTGAATATATTTTTTGCAGGAAAGTCTGGCCCGAACACAGGCTTCGTAACTGTACCGAGAGTGAACAAATCCACATATTCCTGTTGTAAAACAATTTTTCCACTCATTCGTGGTTCGCCATTATTAACAGTTTCAAGTTGAAGAATATTTTCGTTGGCGAAAAAATGGTCAGGTGAAAAATTATGTGACACTTCTATCCGCTTCTTAATATTATCGCCTCCAAGAATGAATAACGCCGTTTCACCGGTAGGTAAAGTACCTCTGTGATTATTGCCTTTTACTCCCCCTATTTCAGGAAATTCGCCCCCATTAGGAAGGTATTGCTGAATAAGGATGTCAAGAAAATTAGGCTGAATGTGTGGCGAAAGTGCTAATAACAATATGATGTATTCTTCGATGTTTAGATTATGGGAACATAAAAAATCATTGAAAGGTGACTCTTCCTTTTCTAAAGTTATCGGAGGAAAATTAAACGGTTGAGCATTTTCTACCTGAAAAAATGATTGAAGGCGTTTATCACATACTTCCCGAAGGAATTCCAAAGACTGCATGATATTATTATAAGCTCGTTCCATTAGAATACTGTAGAAGGTCTTTTATGATTTAGAAAATGTGATGCTTCATACACTCGATTTAATTACATTATAATTATTCCCATCCGCGCAACATCTCCAGTCTGCGGTAACATATCTTGTCGCCGGCCCTTCAATATGTTTATTCCACCACAGCGGCTCTTTATCAACACTCGGAAGGTTGCCACTCGGTCGTGCACCGCCTGCGTTGCCCGTCTTCCATAGGCCGGCTTTTCTGTTCCTTCCCAAATTTCCTGTAACTGCAATCGGGAAAAACCTGATTTCACCATACGCATACCTTGCACCCGACTTATTTGGTTTGGAATCATGGCTTGAACTGTCGGTAAAACCAATGCCCTGCCGATAGAAGGTAGATGCATTTGCTTTTACAAAAAACGCCTCCCAGAAAGTAGCAGTAGGATTAACGGGACAGGCGCCAATGCCGGGGCAATTCACCTCATTATCATACCTGTCTATTTTCTGGATCAGATAGCCATCTGTGGGGATTGTGTTGTCAATTTTAAAAGTAAATCTGCGCTCAAAATTTCCACAAGTTCCATCTACATGAGTACCGGCAGATGATACTTTAAGCCTCTGAATAGTACGCGGACGAACATTATTTCCTTTTTGTTGAACAACGTGTGTCAACTCATGCGCCAACAATTTTTTTCCATCATCTGATCCGGGACAAAATTGATTTCGATTAAATACAATGTTATTTCCAACAGTGTAAGCCAAGGCATTAATTGATTTTGCAGAGTGAGCAGCAGCAGTATCTGTATGAATTTTTATATCCGAAAAATCATAACCAAATACCGGTTCAAAGAATTTTTTTGATTTATCGGGTAGAGAAGAACCTTTGGAAGAAAGCGAATTGATGTATGAAGAAATTTCACTTCCTGCTTTCCTGGATTGCGAAGAATCTTCTTTTCGTTGCACGCTTTCTTCTTCTTCTTTACATGCTTCACATTTTCTTTGTACTGTTATGACAGGGATTGGTTTTGCTGAAAAAAATGGCTGATCCTTTATCATTATCCCTTTAGATTCATTAATGGTGACTTTCGGTTGATACAAATTATTATTTCTATTATTGAACCCGGCTATTTTGCCTGGCTGATGTGAGGTTTCAAAATAACCCATTTTAAATGATTTCTGCCGTTATAATTTTCTCTTTTTAGATTTATTCACAGGCTAATACTGGGAGAAAAAAAATTAGAAAATCCAGATATTTCCTGGTTTACTGGATGCTGACACCCATTCACGAATAAATTTCCTTGCATTTTATTTGTCATTTAAAGTGCCACACCACTCCGACAGAAACAGGGCTCCAACTCCAGTCATATCCCTTTGTTGTGCCTAAAGGAACCGAACTGAAATCCACCGGCGCCTTGTCGTCATGTTTGCTTGTACTTATTGAAGAACTTGCAATGATAGAAAAATTACTTGTAACATGCCATTCTACTTGCAGTTGTGCCTGCCCGCTGAGTGTTCCCGACGGACTTGAGTAGTTTGCTCCTACTCCTAAACCTGCTTCAATAAATTCATTTTTATTCCTGCGGAAATGAAGATTGATAAGTGTAAATGCTGCCTGGTAAATCTGTGCATTGTGCGGATCGGGTGAAAGAGTAAGTTGCATATTTGGTTCATGGCCTAAATCAATGCCAAATGGTGCATTATCATCACCAAAACTTTTTATATTGAAATCTCTGTAAACAAGTGAAAAGGCATATGTTTCAGGATTTAGAAATAAAGGTGGATTTGGAGAAAGTGATTTGGAAAAATCAAACCCGGGGTGCGCCTTTTCTTTTTCTGTCTCTTTGTTTTCCGGTGATGCAACGACTGAAGATAATTTATCGTGAGGCGCTGGTAATTCAATATGTTTGGTTATTTGAAGCTTGCTATCATCTTTTTTGTCATCTTGACGCTGAATACTTTTTTGTAGTGTACAACTTTTTTGCTGCACCACGTGTGTCAACTCATGCGCCAACAATCGTTTTCCATCTTGAGATCCTGGGGAAAACTGATTTCTGTTAAATACAATGTTATTTCCTGAAGTATAAGCCAAAGCATTAACAGATTGAGCTGACTTCGCAGCGTCCCGGTCAGTATGAATTTTTACATCTGAAAAATCATAACCAAATCTTGGTTCAAAAAAATTTTTTGATTCGCCTGGCAAAGAAGAACCTTTGGAAGAAAGTGAACTGATGTATGAAGATACATCGCTACCTGCTTCTGCTGATTGTGGCGAACTTCCTTTTCGTTGTAATTTTTCTTCTTTTTCGCATGCTTCGCATTTTCTTTGCAATGTTGAAACAGAAACCGGTTTTGCAGAAAAAAACGGATGTTCATCTACAGGCATTCGCATTACTCTTTCTGCCATCGCATCTGCTTCCTGTTCGTAAACATCATTCGGCTTGTTAATGCTAAGTTTTGGTTGATAGAAATAATTACCTCTGTTATTGAAACTGGGTGTTTTGTTCGGCTGATCTATGATTTCAAAATGACTCATCGGGGCGTTGGCTTTTGTACCTTAATTCGTGCCTTTGATTTGACAAACTTTATTTCAAATATGATTTTGGTATAGTAACTATTTTGTGCGCATTCAATATGATCTCAGGCTTACCGGGTGGCGCAAGATTCAGCGAGTTATTATTTGTTGTGACGAACTTAATTGAATCGGTATTATTTTCCAATACCAGAACCTCTACTGTGTAATAATAAGGATCCGGGCTGCCATCCACATCAAAGCTGAAAGTAATATTATGTACCGATTTAGCGGTAGCGTCGATTGGAAGTCCTCCTTCGTAAACCGAAGTAACCGGTTGGCTACCCTTATGGTTTATGATTCTCGGGGTGGCGCGAATTGCTTTCACTTTGCCCGCTGGTGTTGGACCGCCCGGACTCTTGCCCGGGCCGGTTCCCGGAACAGCGGCAGGATTAATGATTTCACCTTGAACTGTCCATGAGTGCCAATAGGAGGACAGCGGTGTTCTCACGCCCGGAAGAATGCATTTGTCTACAGGACCTCCTTCAAATTCCAGGAAAAGCGTTTTTCTTCTTGTGTCCGGTTGAGTAATCATATCGGAAAAGCCAGGATTATCCTGCCCTCTATATTTGCAGCCATCAGTTTGACCGGGTTCAAAAAGGTCAATTACACGCGTTGGATTATGGGGCGCATAGGTTCCATTTCTTGATGGATGCGAACGGAAACCATACTCGGAGTCTGCGGTCCCATCGCCATCTTCATGGAATGTATTGGGCTCCAAAAATATGCCAGGCGTTAGCCATTTTCTAAATCGCGGATCAGTTGATCTCTCCACTCGTCCGTCCACATATTCTCTTTCAAAAAACCCGCGAACGATTTGTTTGTATTCTCCACAATTACATCTGCAATCGTCCTGTGGTTCTGTAAATTCCAATTTCATGTCGAAAGGATGGAGCAGGAACAACCAGGGCCACTGCCTGGCCATAGGCAAATCACCGCTTGGTAGGGCAACATGAATTGGACAAGCATGATTTTTACCTTTTTTTGCTCTTGGCAAACATTTTTCCGGAAACATCAGGCAAAAACATTCCGAAGGATTGAGTACACACTCGCAAAATGCCGATAACGGTGTTAACATGCAAAGGATGGTAATGCAAATAATAGATTCTATTATGCCTGGATCTTCAAGGCAGGGAATTTTTCCACAAATGATAGGTATCCATGGATGGCGTTCACAGAAACTTTTTTCATTGCAAGGAGGATTTTCACACTGTGGAATGCAAGGTGGATGTTCGCATTCAGGCCGCTTGATCACAATCTTTGGAAAGAACAAGATATCCACTCTCCTATTTCTGTCTCTGCCGCCAATTGTTTCATTTGTGGAAATAGGCAGGTCCGCTCCAAATCCGATTGCAAAGAAAGATTCCCCGGATTTGTTCTTTAAATATTTCTTCACCGCGTTTGATCGGTTTCTCGACAATGGATCGTTAATTTCTCTTGTTCCTGTGCTGTCTGCGTTACCTTCGACCAGTACACCAAATTTGTCATGTGGAATGATTTTGAGCAAAAAAGCAACTTCGTCCAATACTTTTTTATGTTCCGGTTTCAGGTCAAATTTGTCAATTCCAAAATTGAAAACACTAATCGTAAATGGATTTGCTGACACATCAAACTCTCCGGGTGACGTTATCGATAATTTGATCTCATCAGCCCTGCTCATGTCTTTCTGCGCACCAGGAACCGGTTGTCGTTTTATTGTACCCGGGCTCTGCTGTACCACATGGGTCAACTCGTGTGCCAATAAACGTTTACCTGAATTTGTATTCGGTTGATACTGTCCGGAACCAAAAACGATATGCTTCCCATGCGTGTACGCTAATGCATTGATATCCGCAGATGATTGGTGTGCCAGTGAATCATTATGTATTTGTACATTCGTGAAATCATACCCAAATCTCGATTCCATAAAGGAGCGTGTTCCCATTTCTAAAGAATCCCCTGATGATTGCAAAACGTTATTTACAGAAGGAGCTACTTCAGGTACTAAACTACCAGTGGATTTTTTCAGCTGAATATTTTCTTCTTCCTTTTTGCAGGCAGTACATTTTCTTTGAACAGGCAAATCAACAATTGGTTTTCTGAATAAAATCTGGTTGTCTTCATCTTCTTCCTTTCGCTGTAACTTTTCTTCCTCTTCACAATGCTTGCATTTTCTTTGAATCTTTATTGGAGAAGTTTTAGTTTGCAATGTGTCGGTATCGCTCATCCGCATTACCTTATCGGCCATTGCATCTGCTTCCCGCTCATAAGGATCATCAACAGCCCCAATGGTAAGTTTTGGCTGTATTACTACAGGAGAAAAAAAAGGTTGTTTCTTCTTTTTATTTATGACTGGCGCACTATTCGATTTCTCTGATGTAGCTTGTACATACATATTTTTGAATTAAATCCATTCAACAAAAATCGTATCAACATTCCATGGCAATTTTATAACCCCCATCCCCCACGGCAGACTATTTAAAAGAACATCCACACCTTTCTGTTCCACATTTAATAACAAACCATTATCAACGACGGAAATTTTTCCATTTCGCTGAAGAAAAGTTTCTCTCAATCCTGCTACACTTGTGTTTTTTAAAATGCTCCAATGATGAATCACTTCCTCTAAAAGAAGTTCACATTCAGCTTTAACAGTGGGAAGCAGTTCTGAGACCGGTTGTAATACTTCCGCAACATCCATTCCGCATAAAATTTTATTAAGTGGCAAATTGAATTCCGCAAAAT
>JAHEZB010000114.1:0-2164 GCA_023251285.1 Chitinophagaceae bacterium
ACCTGCCCGGTAGCAAATGTTCATTCTCAAAGGTCATGATGCAGTCTTAATATTGGGTAACCGTTTTTTCTAATTGTTTTTTATCGTCTTTGTATTTGGATGGGCATTTCAGCAAAATGTCATTACATTCAAAAACGTTTCCTTCCATTTTCCCTTTCAAAACCACGCGCTCACTTTGTTCCAGTTCTGCAGGTTTTGTATTTCTGTAAATGACCTGTGTGCTGTTGCCGAGGCTATCTACCGCATAAAATGAAAGATAATTCGGATCTTTCAAAGCATCATATTGAATAGGCTTCGACTTGTCAAGTTTGGCGATCAGATGTACATATTGCCCCTGCTTTTCTTTTGCAGAACCTATCGTATCATAAGTTGAAAAATCTACAGAATACATTAACAATGCACCAATGGCGGCTGCAATAACTACTAAAATGATAATACTGGAAGTTTTCATCTATTGCTATTTTGGAAGTGCAAATTTAATGAAAAATGAGATGCTAAACTTTGAATTCTGCCTGCTGTTATTTACTGGAATGAGAATGTTAGCTGGTAGGAAAGCAGTGGTTTTATTGCCGTCGAAACTTTGCTGATTCAGGTGGGATTGACTTTGTAAAAGAAAAATAACAGCGATAAATGAAAAAAGCCCCGTTTAAAACGAGGCTTTTATTTTTAATTAATGGTCATCATCTTTTTTGGTCTTGATCTTCACGGTTCCGTTCTTTTTTACTTTGTATTTTTTTATATCAGACGCGTTGTTTTTCCATGGTTCTGTACCATTGTATTTTAAAGAATAGCGCGGTGCTGTTTTCTCAAGAGTAACCGTTGTAGGTAATGTTTGTGTTTCTGTCCAGTTTGTTCCGGTATTGTCCTTGTACCAATAATTTCCTGATGCTTGATCGAAGTAGACATTGGAAGAAGGATAATAATAATACTTGTGAACGGTGGTGGTTGTTGAATCTGTTACCTGGGCTGAGGCGGTCAACATGGATCCGCTAATCAGCATCAAAAAAAGGATCTTTTTCATAGTGTTATATTTTTTTCTTTAAAATATTCAAGGAATATGCCAGAATTGTTTTTGAATCCCAAACGCTAAAATCTTTTAAATGGGAATAATCATATTAATTGATAATCTTAATCTTATGATTCAACAATTTTTTATTTTTTAACAGTAAACGGAGAAATAAAGTGAATTCATTCTTCTTTTCTATGGTGGCTTTGCTACTTTGATGTTCAGGATAAAGTGTAAAATATTATCAGAGGAGTTATCTCCTAAACCTTTTCGAATATCTTGCAGTTGTGAAGAAAAAGTTAGTTGTAATTGGAGGCGGCGCTGCAGGTTTTTTTTGTGCCGTAAATGCAGCGGAACAATGCTCCGGAATGGATGTGATATTAATTGAAAAAACGAATAAATTATTAAGTAAAGTAAGAGTAAGCGGCGGTGGACGATGCAATGTTACGCATGCCTGTTTCAGCATTTCTGAAATGATTAAAAAGTACCCTCGTGGAGAAAAATTTTTAAAACACGCATTTCATGATTTTTTTACAACAGACACGATTGCCTGGTTTGAAAAAAGAAATGTGAGATTAAAAACTGAAAGTGACGGCAGAATGTTTCCTGAGAGCAATTCCTCAGAGACGATCATTCATTGTCTTTTGCAACAGGCAAATAAATATGGTGTGGAAATTCTGATGAACCGTGAGATCGTAAATATTGAAAAAACAATTTCCCAAAATAAGGAGGAAATTTTCAAATTATATTCTAAAGACGGCAGTATTATCGATGCTGATTTTGTTTGCATTGCCTGCGGCGGTTTTCATAAATCAGAGCAATACAAGTGGCTTACCAAGCTTGGCCATAGCTTTGAAAGCCCCGTTCCATCATTGTTTACGTTTAATGTTCCTAAGAATCCGATTTCAGAGTTAATGGGGATTTCTGTAGAAAATGTGCAGGTAAAAATCAACGGAACCAAATTTTCTCAACGAGGCCCTTTGCTCATTACTCATTGGGGATTTAGTGGGCCGGCAGTCCTGAAATTATCTGCTTTTGCAGCAATCGAACTTGCAAAAATGAATTACGATTTTTCAATTACCATAAACTGGCTTGCAGATTTTCATGAGAATTCTCTTTTAGAAAAATTGAAAACGACCAGGAATGAATTGGCGTCAA
>JAHEZB010000114.1:2174-6828 GCA_023251285.1 Chitinophagaceae bacterium
ATAAAAATCCCTTCAACCTTCCGCAGCGGTTATGGGAATATCATTTGCAGGAATGCGGAATCAACGCAGAAATTAGATGGGCCGATTTGCCTGCAAAGCAACAAAACCAGCTCTCCAAACAATTGTGTTCCCAGCAATTTTTTATAAAAGGAAAAACGACTTTTAAAGAGGAATTTGTAACAGCCGGCGGAATAAAATTAATTGAGATAGATGCAAATACGATGGAAAGTAAAATAGTTCCACATCTTTATTTTGCCGGAGAAATTTTAAATGTGGATGGAATAACCGGTGGTTTTAATTTTCAACACGCATGGACAAGCGGCTGGATTGCGGCAAAAGAAATTGTAAGAAAATCCATGCTTCAAGAGGGCAGTTAAGTCTGCGAAAAAAGAAATCCGTGTTATAACTTGCTTTGCTGAAATGAATGTTCTGTCGGCACAAAAAATTACCAATAGCGAAACATTTTCTTTTGTATAAAAGTATGTAAATACTTTTATTAACCCATCTTTGCATTCTAAACTTGGAATCATGGAAATGAAAGAAATTTACAGCAATGAAAAATATAAAGTATTAAATGTTACTTTAAATGTAGGTGAAAAAATGCCGCTGCATGAAGCTACTTCTGATGCATTTATCATCTGCAGAAAGGGAAAAGGCCGGATCACTTTTGAAGACAAGATTGTGGATTTATGCAACGGCGACACTTTGTTAATGAAAGCGCATGATAAACATAAGATGGAAATCCTCGAAGATTTTAGTTCCTGTATCACTTTGGAAAATGACGGTAAAATAAAATTTGCTTAATGATTTTGATCTCGCTTTCTTTCTTCAGAAATTTCATTAGAGCGAAGAATTTAATTAAACAAGAATCTATATTATTTCTTTCTTTGCCGGATTGAGTAAGCACACCAGCAAATCAAAACATTACTCCATTTTCACTTGCTGCCATAAATGTTGGATTAATCCATCAGCCAAACCGATTCTGGGGACATAGATCTCCTCAGCTCCTGCCCATCGCATCACGGTAATATAGATTTTTAAAGCAGGTACAATTACATCGGCACGATCTTCTTTTAATTTATAAATACTGATGCGGTCGTGTAAAGAAACATTGCTTAATTCTTTGTAATAATCACGCAGCAAATCAAGCGTCAACGGCTTTCCATCTTTTCGTTTGCTCAATGAAAATACTTTATTGATGTTTCCTCCTGATCCAATAGCGACAACGGTTTTAAAGCCTTTCGTTTTATTTTTTACCACTCCTTTCATTTGATCCCACGAAGAATCAGAAACCTGGTTTTTAAGCAACCGGATCGTACCAATATCGAATGATTCTTTGAAGATTAATTCATTATTGCAGAAAAATGTTAACTCGGTGCTTCCTCCACCTACATCAATATACAAGTAAGAATGTTCTTTGTCCAGGTTTTCAGCAATATGATTTTCAAATACGAGTGAGGCTTCAAAACTTCCTGAAATCACTTCTATTTCAATCCCTGTTGCCTCTTTAACCAATGAAATAATTTCTTTTGAATTCGCTGCATCACGCATGGCAGAAGTAGCGCACGCTTTCATGGCTTTTACCTCGTAAGCATTTGATATATGTAGAAAACCACGCATCGTTTCCAAAAACAGTTGAGTTTTTTTATCGGAAATTTTGCCTGTTTCAAACACATCAAAACCGAGTCGCAGCGGTACTCTTACCAGGCTTAATTTGGTAAAGCATGCTTTGTTATTTTCTTCGTCCGTAACTTCTGTTACCAGTAGCCGTGCTGCATTGCTGCCAATATCTATTGCTGCGAGTTTCAAATTTTAATATTTTTTTCTGAGTAGATAATTATAGATCCGGATCTGCGAACGTACCTTTTTTGTACCATTTGCCTGCACATACCTGTTTGAAAGTTCGTTATCCAGTATCCTCGCTTTCACGTTATCGCTGAGCTGAATCTCCAGGATATCTTTCAATTCCTTTTGAATATCTTTATCATAAACCGGGCATGCTGCTTCTATGCGGTGATCCAGGTTTCTAACCATCCAGTCGGCGGAAGAAATAAAATATTTTTCTTTCCCATCGTTGTGAAATATCATCACTCTTGCGTGTTCCAGGTATTCATCAATAATACTGATTGCTTTTACTTTTTTCTTAAATTTTTTATTCTCGGTAAACATGCAACAGATTCCCCTTATCACCATTTTAATTTTTACACCGGCACGTGCGGCTTCATAAAGTTTTAAAATTAATTCTTCGTCACTTAAAGAATTTAATTTCAAAATAATGGACGCAGGTTTATTCTCTTTAGCGTTTTTTATTTCTTTATTGATAAGCGTAATAATGTGTTTCCTCATGTTTACCGGGCTTACCCATAATTTATTACATGCCTTCAGTAATTCAAGGTTCTTTGGATTTTCAAGGTAATTAAATATCCTGTTTACATCAGCCATGATCTGCCTGTTGCTGGTAAGCAGGCAATGATCACCATACAGCAGGCTGGTTTTTTCATTCAGATTGCCGGTGCTTACAAATCCATATTGTATGATCTGGTTATTTAATCGCTTTTTGATCAGGCAAAGTTTTGCATGCACTTTCAAGTTTGGCAAACCTACAAAAACCTTCACCCCCGCATCTTCCAGTATTTCTTTCCATTCAATATTTGCTTCCTCATCAAAACGCGCTCTTACTTCCAGCACTGCCGTAACTGATTTCCCATTTCGCACCGCATTAGTAAGCGCATTGATAACATTGGAATTTTCTGCAAGACGGTAACAGGTTACTTTAATGCTGATAACATCGGGAGCAATTGCCGCTTCCCGCAGAACATCTATTACAGAATCAAAGGAATGATAAGGAAAATTTAATAGTACATCTCTTTGCAAAATGACTTGCATAACGCTATTTACGTTCTGCAGAAGCGGATGAATAAAGGGTTTTTTCCGAATGCTTTTTTCATGAAAAAGCTCGTCGGGAAAATGCATAAAATCTTTGAAATTGTGAATGCGTTCCCCTGATTGAATGATATCTTTATTAGAAAGTTCGAGTCTTTTGATCAAATAATTCAGAAGGCTGTTGTCAATTTCTTTATCGAAAGTAAACCGCACAGGCTTTGCTTTTTTACGGTTTTTTAATCCTTTCTGTATCTTTTGAATCAGTGAAGTAGTAAGGTCATTATCAATGTCTATTTCCGCGTCGCGGGTTACTTTTATAATATTTGAAGAAAAAGTATCATAGCCAAAAAAAGAAAAAATCTGCGGAAGGCAAAACCTGATAATATCTTCCAGGAGAATGATGTACCGGTAATTTTCTTTTGATGGAAGTATTACAAACCTCGACAACCTGGAAGGGACAGAAACCAGGGCAAAACGATCCGGAAGCGATCCATCCGTTTTGGACAATTTACAAGCCAGGTATATCGATTTATCATTGAGAGTCGGAAACACGCGGAGATTTTCCAGCATCAGCGGAACAATATTACTTCTGACAGAATCACTAAAATACGTAAGAACAAATTTCTGCTGTTCTTCGTTTAGTTGTTTTTCATTCAGAATAAATATTTGTTGCTTTCTTAATTCGTCAATGATAATTTTCCACGTCCGGTTAAATTGATTCTGATGACTGGTTACTTTAAAATTAATTTCTTCCAAGATCATTTCCGGTGAAGATTCGAGGTGCATGTTTGCTTTGTTTCCCAACTGCAGCATGCGTTTTAAAGTAGCAACACGAACCCTGAAAAATTCGTCCAGATTGCTTGAAAAAATACCAAGGAATTTGATCCGTTCTTTTAATGGCACACTTTCATCTCCGGCTTCCTGGAGTACTCTTCCGTTGAATGCAAGCCAACTAATATCGCGTAAAATTATTTTGCGTTTGTCCATCACCGTTCGTATTATTCATTGCCGCTGATCCTCCGGATAATGCCTGTTGTTGAAAATCCTTCTTTTATAGGAATGATTTCTACTCTGCCGCCGTTTTCGAGCACTTCTTTGGAACCGACCATTGTTTCCATTGTGTAATCACCTCCTTTTATCAAAACGTCTGGTTTGATAATCTTAATCAGTTCCAATGGTGTTTCTTCATTAAAAATTACTACTGCATCCACCATGATCAATGAGGCAATAACCAAAGCACGTGAATATTCATTATTTACCGGCCGGCCTTCGCCTTTTAATTTTTTTACTGAGGCATCAGAATTTACTCCAACAATTAATACATCTGCAAAGGAAGCTGCTTCTGATAAAACTGCAATATGTCCTTCATGTAAAATATCGAATACGCCATTGGTAAATGCGATCGTTTTACTTTTCAATCTTATTCTGATCACTTCCTGCTTTATTTCTTCAACCGTAAATATTCGTTGATTCAGCGTGTCGCTTTTTTTCATGTTTATTTTTATTTTGATAAATTAGTAACCCGAAGCAAATAATTCCTACTACAATAATAATACCCGTGGTAACTCCCCACATCAGCCAGCCAAAAGAAATGTTATCCACATCATAAATAAGAAGTACCTGCTGCACTGCAATCGGGAAAGCGCCCAATCCACCCGGGGAAACGATCATAGCCAATGTGGCCAACGAAAGAACACTGAAAGCCGCACTGATAGCGAGAGAAGAAGTTGCGGAAAGTGCAGAAAAGCCGATGTAAACTTCAAACAAATAA
>JAHEZB010000115.1:0-798 GCA_023251285.1 Chitinophagaceae bacterium
AAATGACGTTGTCTGAAATTGAATAAGGATTGCTATAGTCTTTAGAAATAATTTTTGTTTCAAAAGTTTTAATATTGAAGATATAGATACCATTTTCAGTTCCAAACCAGTATTCATCTGCAGATTGCCTGAAAATTTTATGTACATGTACATCCTTGGTCGCACGATTATTTTTAAAAAGATTTTTTATCGTTGAATTTTTATAATTAAATAATAATACTTTACTCATACATCCGATTAACAGGGAGGAATCACCAATGGGATACAAGTCTTCAATTGGAGGGAGAGAGTTTTCGTTTAAGATTTCTTTGATATTAAAATCCGAAAAAGTATTGGTGTTTGGATTATAATGTTTCACCAGCCCGCTTGCTGTTGCCGTCCACACTTCTCCATTCTGAGAAATATGAAGGGCAATCGTCTGGTCATTTTTCAGATCGTACGCAACAATTTTTGAGTTGTGTGGGTTATATTTATAAAGAGTAAGATTTGAAATGATCCAGATATTTTTTGCATCATCGGCAGCGATATAGCGTACTTCCCCAGGTGGTATTAATTTGAAAGCTGAAAATCTTTCCTGCTGCGGATCATACAGATAAATACCACTGGAAGTGCCTACCCACAATTGTTCCTTTTCATCTTCAAATAAACTAAAAATGGAGTTGCTTCCGAGGCTTTGTGCATCAGAGAGAACATTATGAAATATTTTAAAGGTATTTCCATCAAAACGATTTAATCCGTTTCTCGTTCCGATCCATATAAAGCCTTTCTTGTCCTGTAAAACAGTAGTAATGGTATTGC
>JAHEZB010000115.1:808-6751 GCA_023251285.1 Chitinophagaceae bacterium
CTGATAATTTTTAAAATAATAGGAATCCTTCTGGGCAAAGCAAGCCAATCCGATTATGGCCAAGACTATTAAAATAGAAATTTTTTTCAAAATAGTGCATTAAAATACCGGCAGCCGACAAATAAAAGTTACAATTTACTAAAGTTATTTTACCGGTTTTTTGCTACCAAATAAATTGAAAAGATTGATACAATTTGATTCTTAATTAATAACTACTGATTAGTAGCTGTTTTTTAAGCTTAGTAAATTTGAGCCGTTAAAGTTTCATGAGTGTTATAAACCATGGCACAATCCGGGACATCGTTTTCTAAAATCCTCATTACATTTTCATTTATTAAACAAGACTAAATGAGCTATCTTTTTTACACTAAACAACGGCAATTTTTTAAAGTTAGATTAGTTGCTGCAATTATTATGTTAGTAACCGTTTTCCCTCTGAAGGGTTTTGCTTCGGGACCTGTTCCAAAGAAAGAAGTTAGAAATTTCCTAGAGTATTTTATAAACGATCCAGTGTTGATCAGAGGTCAGGTTATAGATGAAAGTGGTCAACCTTTATCGGGTGTAAGTATCAATGAAAAGGGCACCCGCAATGGAACCGTTACTGACTTACAGGGAAACTTTGAATTAAACCTTCAATCTTCACAGTCCATCCTGGTCATTAGTTATGTTGGTTATGCGATTCAGGAATTGAAAGCAGGGCAAGGTCCACTTCATATTGTTTTACAGAAAGATGTCAGCTCGCTCGATAGTGTAGTTGTGGTAGGATATGGTACGCAAAAGAGAAGTGATCTTACCGGCTCTGTTTCTTCTATTAAAAGTGATGATATTGCCTCTCTGCCTGTTCCTGATGTGGGGCAGGCAATTGAAGGCAAAGCGGCAGGCGTTCAGATAGTTTCTCCGGGAGCGCCAGGAAGCAATGTCACCATAAGAGTTCGGGGGGTTGGAACAGTCAATAACAGTGATCCTCTTTTGGTAATTGATGGAGTACCCACTGATGTCCCCTTAAATACTATTAACCCTGATGATATTGCTACCCTCGACATTTTGAAAGATGCTTCTGCTTCTGCTATTTATGGTTCAAGAGGAGCTAATGGAGTGGTAATCATTACTACGAAAAAAGGAACCGCCGGACAAAATCATCTTTCTTTCAATGCTTTCACCGGAACCCAGAAAGCAACCAATGTGGTAAAAATGCTTGATGCATCCCAGTTTGCTGTTTTAAATAACGAGATGCTGAAAAATAATAACCAACCTGTTTACCCCGGTTATGCAAATCCGGATACGTTAGGTAAAGGAACAAACTGGTTGGATGAGTTATTCAGAAGCGCTCCCATTCAAAGCTTTTCACTTGCCTATTCGGGAGGTTCAGAAAAATACAATTATTATGTTTCTGCAGGTTATTTAAACCAGGAAGGAATTGTGATTAATACTGGTTATAAAAGATATTCAGTTCAATTCAATAGCAATGCTAAAGTATTTAATTGGCTGAAGTTTGGGAATACCCTTACTTTAAGCCATGATGAAAAACCAAGTGGTGCCTACGATATCCGTAATGCCATGGCGGCTAACCCTACACTTCCCGTATTCAATCCGGATGATACTTATTCAGGACCAGTAGGGCAGCCGCAATGGGTAGGTGATGTAACCAATCCCATTGCGAAGGCAAAACTTGTTAACAATAATACAAATGGTTATAATATACTGGGGTCCATTTTTGGAGAAGTAAGTATTGCCAAAGGTCTTACTTTTAAAACAAGCGGCGGTATACAGGCTCAATTCTGGGACAATAGAACATGGTCGCCCGCATACAATTATGAGCCAATTCCACAGCCCAGTTCTTATTTATCGCAGCAGTATAATAAAAGCATCACGCTGAACTGGGACAATTATTTTACTTATCATACTCACTTCGGCGAATTGCATCACATGACTGCCATGTTGGGTACCAATGCTGAGAATAATCAAACCAATTGGATTGGTGGAAATATCCAGGGATTTGCCAGTGATGTTACGCAGCAATTAAATAATGGAACTGCTAATCCAAATGTAAATGGAACCGGTTATGAATGGGCACTTGCATCTTATTTTGCACGAGTAAATTATGATTTTAATAATAAATATTTGTTAACCGGCACCTTAAGAAGAGATGGCTCCTCAAGATTTGGAGAAAATAATAAATGGGGTACCTTTCCTTCCGTAGCTGTAGCGTGGAGAGTATCTCAGGAAAAATTTTTACAAATTGTCAAATTTCTTGATGATCTCAAATTGCGTGCTGGTTATGGCATTACAGGTAATCAAAACATTGGAAATTATTCTTTTGCCTCCTCACTTACGTCGGCTGTTTATGTTTTTAACGGCAATGTTGTTCCAGCAGAAATCGCAATGGTGATGTCTAATCCTAATGTTAAATGGGAATCTGTTGAGCAATCAAATGTTGGTATTGATGCTACCATGTTCAATCACAGGGTGACTTTAACAGTTGATGCATACTTGAAAAATACTTCCAATATGCTCGTGCCTATGCCTGTACCCATTTCTACAGGATATTCTGATATCGTAGTTCCTTATATTAACACCGGAAAAGTGCAGAATAAAGGATTTGAAGTAACAGTTTCATCAAAAAACATAGAAGGTGCTTTTAAATGGAATACCAATTTGAACATTTCGTTTAATAAAAATAAGGTGGTAGCACTCTATAAGGATGCTCCAATGTATATAGGTAGCGGAATTGGCTTGAATGGCACCCTGGCCACTAACACCGTTGGATACCCTGTTAATTCATTTTATGGATATGTAATGGATGGAATTTTCCAAACGCAAAAAGAGGTAGATGCAGCGTCAGTACAGATTCCGGGCACAGATCCATATAACCGCACATCCGCGGGCGATGTCCGGTTTCGCGATCTGAATAATGATGGTGTAATTAATGATGGTGATCGTACTATTCTTGGCAATCCTAATCCTCAGTTTATTTATGCAATGTCAAATGATTTTAGTTATAAAGGGTTTGATCTGACCATTTTTTTGCAGGGAGTACAGGGCAATGATATTTTCAATGCCAATAATGTTTTCCAGGAAAGTATGGCGGTAGCACAAAACCAGACCGCCAAAGTTTTAGGCAGATGGGAAGGCGAGGGAACAAGCAATAATATTCCACGTGCTATTTTTAATGATCCAAACAATAATTCAAGGATTTCTTCAAGATTTTTAGAAGATGGATCTTACATGAGAATTAAAAATGTAACTCTTGGCTATACGTTGCCCCATTCATTGTTGAATCATGCTTTTCAGAAAGTGAGGATTTATCTTGCTGCACAAAACTTATTCACATTTACCAAATATTCTGGCTTTGATCCTGAGGTTCCGGCTAACGGCGTAGATTATAATGTTTACCCTGTCACCCGTATTCTTAGCGTTGGATTAAATATTACTTTATAAAAAAACTGACAAGCTATGCAAGCAAATAAATTTATTATTACATTTTTGGTTGTGGCGATCATTATTGGAGGTTGTTCAAAATCGTTCCTTGAGAAGGCTCCTCTTGATTCAGTTAATACTTCCAACTTTTATAACACCGCCGATGACGCTGTTGCAGCAATTAATGCTGCTTATCAGCCTTTGCAGCGCCCCAAACTATATAACCTTAGGATGTGGACTACAGATATAATGGCGGGAAACAGCGAAGTAGGCGCAGGCGGGGGCACTGATGGAATAGAAACTAAAGATGAAGCGAATTTTGTAACAACAACGGATAATGCAGGAGTGCTTGATCTTTATAGGGGACCAGCTCCCGGCATTCTTGCATGTAACATTGTTTTAGAAAAGGTTCCCGCTATTCAGATGGATGAAAACCTAAAGAAGCGCATACTTGGAGAAGCTCATTTCCTGCGTGGTCTCTATTATTTTATCCTGGTCCGTTTTTTTGGTGATGTTCCTTTGATAACCAAACCACAAAATGTTGGCGATGATCTGAATCCTGGGAGAACAGCCAAAGCGGATGTATATAAACAAATCATTAGCGATCTGACCACTGCTATCGACTCTCTTCCACCAAGAGAAAGTTATTCAGGTTCTGATGTTGGCAGGGCATCAAAAGGTTCTGCAACGGGGCTTTTGGCCAAAGTATATCTTACTTTAGGTGATTATCAAAAAACTGTTGATTTATGTAAACTGGTAACTGCCCTCGGGTATAAATTGAATCCTAATTATTCAGATAATTTTTCAGCTACCAATAAAAATTCCGTTGAATCCCTTTTTGAAGTGCAATATAGCGGTGCTACCACTTATGGTTTTTTTGACGATTTTAACCAGGCTTCCTGGCTAAGTACCTTTACAGGCCCGAGAAATTCAGATTTTGTAGGGGGCGCCTACGGATGGGATCAGCCGACCCAGGAATTTGTTGACTCCTATGAGATTGGAGACAAGAGAAAAGATGCCACCATTTTGTATGAAGGCGGCCCTGCTTTTGATGGTAAAGAGTACAAAGCCTCTTATTCAGGCACTGGCTATAATCTGAGAAAATTCCTGGTGCCAAAATCAATCTCTCCTGATTACAACACAAGCCCGGCTGATTTTATTGTCTTACGGTATGCTGATGTTCTGTTGATGAAAGCTGAGGCATTAAATGAGTTAGGTCAGATGGATGCAGCAATTGTGCCATTGAACCTGGTTCGTGAAAGAGCTGGCTTGAATGATAAAGAGGCGAATATTTCGAAGGACGCAATGCGGCTGGTCATCCTTAACGAAAGGCGTATGGAACTTGCTTTTGAGGGGCAGCGATGGTTTGACCTTATCCGCGTACAAAACGGACAGTATGGATTAGATTTTTTGCATTCAATTGGAAAAGTAAATGCTACTCAAAAATTCCTTTTACTGCCTATTCCACAGGTTGAACGGGATGCTAATCCCAATCTTACACAAAATCCCGGATATTAATTATTAACAACCAGTAAACGAACTTTTATATGCAAATCTCATTTTTTCTTTTTCGGAAAAGCAATACGGGAATTTTCCTTTACGCTGCTTTAAGTGTTCTTCTTTCAGGTAGTTTATTTTTGTCCTGCAAAAAAATTGGAATTGTGATTCCTGCAAAAGTAAATGCACCGTTGGCTATCACTGCATCCGATTCATTGCTTGTTTTGAACCAGGTAAATCAAAATGCCGCTGCTGTGACATTTAACTGGACGACAGGAACGAACGAAGGAACCAATTCAGCTATTGATTATACTTTTCAATTAGATAAGAAAGGAAACAATTTTGCCAATCCTGTTTCTGTGGAATTGGGCAGGCAGGTTTATACAGTAAGTTATACTACAGGCCAGTTGAATGACAGTGTGCTTAATCACTGGAAAGTCGCTCCGGAAACAGCAGTTGACCTGGAAGCAAGAATTATAGCTAACGTTGCAGCAACTTCATTGCCACCACAGATATCAAATGTAAAAGCACTTACTGTTACGCCTTATAAGCCGGTTTCTTCTACCCTTTATATTATTGGTGGCGCTACTGCTACCGGTTGGGATAATGCCAAATCGGAGGCTTTAACCACTGATCCAAAAACACCCGGAGGTTTTATTTACCAGGGAACACTTTTACCCGGTACGTTCAAGTTTATCACTACTCTTGGAAGCTTCCTGCCCTCTTATAATATGGGTGCAGACAGCAGCAAATTATTTTACAGAACGGCAGATTCTCAACCTGATGACCAGTTTACCATAACCGAAGCAAGTGTTTACAAAGTATCAGTAAACCTGATTGATTTGACTATTAAAATCGAAAAGCTTGCTTCGTCTCCTTATTCAAAATTGTGGATCATTGGAGATGCTGTTCCAAAAGGTTGGGACATAAGCACACCAGACTCAATGATTAATAATCCAAACAATGGATTTCGCTTCAAGTATAACCAGGTGCTTAAGGCGGGAGAATTTAAAATTGCAACAGCAGCCA
>JAHEZB010000116.1 GCA_023251285.1 Chitinophagaceae bacterium
TAGAAATGACAAGGTCTGCTTTTGAAATATATGCATGTCGTTTTTCATCATTGCTTACATCAAACGAAACAGCTTCTGCAGTGAAAAAATTTTTGATTTTTGATTCGGTCAAAGCAAGATTTGAATCGCAAACCAATAGTTTCCATTTATTTTCTTCGCAAATTTGTCCAAGATAATCAATAAGGGATGTAGCAGACTTGCCGGCCCCGAAAAGTAATATCGTCTTCATTGGACGAAAATAAAAAATAAAGTTCAGAGGTATTTTAATTTACCGTAACGTCATTTTTTTGATCCTCATGAAAATGAATGCCTTTCGCTTCAGGCCCTGCCAGTATTACAATTGCTGCTAAAACCAGTACCGATGCGGCTAATATCTCCATGGAGCTTGCATAACTTAAATGTTCCGCAAGTACCGCTTCCACATAAACAACTCCTGAAGCGATCAAAACACCCAACTGATAAGCAAATCCAGGAAAGAAGCCGCGCAAAGCGCCGGGTGATAATTCATTGATATGAGCCGGGATAATTCCCCACGCGCCTTGTACCATAAACTGCATGGCAAACGCTCCAACTGCGATCCACAAACTTCCTCCTGCAAGCAGCCAGACCGGAATAATAAATATGGCAAGAATAACCGCCACAGCCATCATTTATTTTCTTCCATACAAATCGGATAAGTGCCCGAAAAACAATCCACCCAAAATAGCCCCTACCATTGAGACCATTGTAATAACAGCCGTTTTATGCGGATCGAAATGGCGTTGCTGCTGCAGGAAAGTAGGATAGAGGTCTTGTGTGCCATGTGAAATCAGGTTCATCATAGACATCAGGATAACGAGGTACAAAAACAGTTTTGCATGCTTTCTCACAGCGCCTGCATACTCTTTCCAATTGAGCGTCCTGGTGGCTTTCCATGCTGCTGTTTCTTTTACTCTACTCCGGATAAATAACGTGAGCAGCGCCGGCAGGCCACCAACGAAAAACATCGCCCTCCAGCCAAAATGAGGAAAAACAAAATAATATGCTGCAGCTGCCAGCAGAAATCCAAATGCATATCCTTCCTGCAAAAGTCCTGATAACAGTCCCCTTCTTTTTACTGCCACCGATTCCATCACGAGTGAAGCGCCAACGCCCCATTCGCCACCCATACCGATGCCGTATAACAACCGTAAAAATAAAAAAACACCATAACTGGGTGCAAGGCCGGAAAAGATTTCAATAACAGAATAAAAAGCAATAGAGATCATCAGCGGCCCTTTTCTTCCAAACCGATCTGCCAGTAAACCGAATATGAATGCTCCAACCGGCCTCATGGCAAGACTTGCAGTAAGCGTCAAAGCAATTTCAGGAATGGTTTTATTAAAATCTTTTGCAACTGCTGCAAGAGCGAACGTGAGAATAAAAAAATCAAACGCGTCTAAAGTCCAACCAAGAAATCCTGCAACCAGTGCATTTCTTCCGTTCACTTTTTTTTCATGTGCATCTCGTAATACACTTAAATCATTTTCTTTTGTGATCACTCTTTGCTGTTTTTTAATTACTAAAAGCAGTTTTTAAACAAATGAAAACTTTACAGTTGGTTTTGTAAAAATAGTTTTTTAGAAAGGTTTTCCAAATTTCCAATTTCTTGGTCACACAGGGAATACAACAAAATGAGGCGTTAAAGTTTTCTGCAACTAAATGACATCTCTACAATCTTTGTACAGGTTCTGTAAAAACTGTTATTAGTTTTCAGCTATCATTGCAGCTAATCTGCCTGTCCGATGAGCATGGAACGGTATTTATTGAAAATACTGTTTTTCGTTACAAAGCCAAGATATTTGTCATCAAGGTTCACCACCGGAAGTATCCTCAGATCCTGGCTGTCCATGATTTGCATCACATCACGCATCGGTGTATTTACCTTAATTACCCTTTGAGCCGGCTGAGCAATATCCTTTACCAGCCGTTCACGGTCTTCTTCATCCGGGCTGACCAGCAGTTCGAGCAATTGATCACTGAATAAAAGCCCGGTTAATATTCCCTGCTGATCCACAACAGGAAAAACGTTGCGATGGGTATGAATGATGTCATGGCTCCTGCTTTTTGGAGTGTCATCCGGATGCAGGATCACAAAATCATTCTCTATCAGGTATTTTAATCTGATTCTCATCAGCACGTTATTGTCCTTGTTTTCCTGTGATAACAATGAGCCTTCCTTAGCAAGTTTGGTCGTGTATATTGAATATTTTAAAATTCCTTTGTTGATAAAATAAGAGAGCGCTGAAACGATCATCAAAGGCACCATCAGAATATAGCCGCCTGTGATCTCGGCGGCAAGAAAAATTCCTGTAAGCGGTGCATGCATTACTCCACTGATAGAAGCTGCCATACCGGCTATGATAAAATTCGTGACATTCAGGTGAACCATTCCCGTCTGGTTAAGGCCAAAGGCAAAAGCAAAGCCAAACAAGCCGCCCACTACGACGCTTGGGCCAAACATTCCTCCATTACCACCGCTTGCCATAGTGATAATGCTTGCAAAAGTTTTACCCACCATTGACAGCGCTCCAAACAAAACCAAAGCCCATGCGATATGCTGATATTGAGAAAAAAGGCTGTTTGCCAAAAGCGATTCATAATCGCCATTTAATAATTTCTGAATGGTAATATAACCTTCACCATAAAGCGCAGGAAGCAATGCGATCATTATTCCGAGCGTGATTCCTCCAATCCAAACCTTATTATACCGGTTTTTTATTTTGTCGAAAAGATTGAACAGATAGCTGTTTAGCTTGCTAAAATAAACAGAGTACAATCCCATTAAAATTCCTAAAACGATATAATACCAAAAGGCTTCCACAACCCAACCATTGGTTACGAGCGCAAAAAGTGGTTCCGCATAAATAAATTTTGAGATCACAGAAGCGAGTGCAGAAGCCAGTAGCAAAGGGATCACTGCCGGAATAGAAAACTCGGGCAGGATCACTTCAATGGCAAAGATCATTCCGGCGATGGGGCTGTTGAACGCGCCAGAAATTCCGGCAGCAGCACCACACGCTAACAATAAAGTAGTTTCCCTGTAGCTCAAGCCAAAAAAACGACCAATATTTGAACCGATTGCTGATCCGCTGGCCACTGCCGGCGCTTCCAGTCCTGCAGAACCTCCAAGGCCTACCGTAAGCGCACTTGAAATAACCTGGCTATAAATATTATGGAAATCAATTTTGCTGGAATTGTGGGAAATATTATACAGAATAGCCGGAATGCCATGTTGAAATTTACTACGCCGGATAAAAGTGCGGATGTACAGAATCGTCAGGAAAATACCTATAAGCGGGAAGAAAAGGTAGAGGTAGTATTTATATTCCCAATGAAAATCATTTTGAAGAAAGCTGGCGATAAAATGGGTCAGTTCTTTTAATAAAGAAGAAGCAATGCCGCCAAGAATACCTACTACAGCTGCTGCCACTATCAGAAAATTCGTTTTGGATATGCTTCTTTTACGCCAGTCATTGATCATGACGAGGAATCTTAAAAGCCGCGGGTACATTTTTAATTGCAAAAAAAGATGTTTTATCGGTTGGCGCACGAAGGTAAAGACAAAAAGGCATTCAACAGCATCCCGAAACGCACAATCAATATAACGGTTGGGATGAGGAATCTTAATCCCATCACATTGATGTCTTCAGCGCCCACGACAGTTTTTATTAAGTAGATATGTCTGCTCCCGTTTTCTGAAAAATTTTCTTAACATTTTTTCTTAACATTGCTTATGCGGATCATTATCGCTCCAAATGCTTTTAAAGGCAGCCTTTCGGCGGGAGAAGCTGCCGGGAGCATTGCAAAAGGATTGAAAAAAAGCAAACTTCTTTGCGCTTTACAATTAATTCCTATAGCCGATGGCGGCGACGGTACTGCCCATTTGATTTCAAAGAAATTATCGGCAAGACCAATTAAAGTTTTGGTGCATGATCCGCTGGGCAAAAAAATAGAAGCATCTTACGGATGGGTGAGTAAATCCAATACTGCCATAATTGAACTGGCTGATACATCGGGTTTAAGGTTACTGAACCGGGCAAAATTAAATCCTTTAAAATCGAACACGCGCGGCACAGGTGAATTAATCAAATCCGCGCTGCACAAGGGCGCCAAAAAAATAATGCTCGGCGTCGGAGGAAGCGCCACAGTGGATGGAGCAACAGGTTTGCTGAACGAATTGGGCGTAAAATTTTTGGATAAACAAGGAAATAGGATCAAACAATTGCCAAATGGATTATCAGCATTAAACCACGTGGATGGCAGCATGGTTGACAGGCGTTTGAAAGATTGTGAGATCGTCGTGTTATGCGATGTTACCAATAAATTACTTGGACAAGATGGCGCAGCATCGGTATTTGGGCCGCAAAAAGGTGCCGATGAAAAAGAAGTCGTTTTGCTGGAAAAACTGCTTCATCAATTGAATAAAATTGTAAAAAAGGATTTAGGAATTGAAATGAATTCATTCGAATATGGCGGAAGTGCCGGTGGTGTGGCTGCAGGACTTGCGGCATTCCTGGATGCAAAATTAGTGAGTGGGATTTCTTTTTACCTCGATATCATCGGATTTGAAAATGAATTGCAAAACACGGACCTTTTAATAACTGCAGAAGGTAAATTCGATAGTCAAACAATGGACGGCAAGGGACCTTTTGGTGTTGCCGACAGAGCGTCGAAATACCAGGTTCCCGTGATCCTGTTAGCAGGCGAAGTTCCACTAAAAATCAGCGACAATTTACACGATTATTTTAATGTTATAATGCCCATTGGTCATGCACCGGCTTCTATGAATGACGCGATGAAAAATACCGCCTTAGACCTCGAGCGCACTGCCATGGAGTTGGGTAATTTGCTGGCACTAAAAATAACCGAATCAGAAAAATAAAAGACGATGAAAATAGTAGTATTAGATGGATTTGCAATGAACCCGGGCGATTTAAACTGGGACAGTTTAAAGCAACTTGGAGAAACAGAAATATACGAGAGGTCCTCATTAAAAGAAACAGCAGATCGAATTGCCGATGCAGAAATTGTGCTTACAAACAAGGCGATATTGAATAAAGAATTGATCGACGGAGCAAGGAAATTAAAATACATTGGTGTGATGGCTACCGGTTATAACATCGTTGACATTGCCGCTGCCGAAACAAAAAATATTGTTGTAACGAATGTTCCTTCCTATAGTACCGCGTCTGTTGCGCAACTCACTTTTGCATTCATCCTTGAACTCGCTAATCATACGGCCTTATATGCAGAAAGCGTTGGGCACGGCGATTGGATCAAAAGCAAAGATTTCAGTTACCATCTGAAACCGATCATGGAGTTGCGCGATAAAACGCTGGGTCTTGTTGGTTTGGGACAGATAGGCAAAGCGGTAGCCAAAATAGCGATTGCCTTTGGCATGAAGGTAATCGCATCTCACAAGCATCCTGAAAGAGACCAAATGGAGGGCGTCACATTTGTTGACGAAAAAACCTGTTTTCGCGAGGCTGATATCATAAGCCTCCACTGTCCGCTCAATGAAAAAAATGCAAAATTTGTAAATAAAGAATTACTGGCTATTGTCAAGCGCACGGCGTTTTTGATCAATACCAGTAGAGGAGGCCTTATTAATGAACCCGATCTTGCGGAAGCTTTAAATAAAGAAACTATTGCCGGAGCAGCATTAGATGTATTATCCACCGAACCTCCGGTTGCAAGTAACCCGCTGCTCCAGGCGAAAAATTGTTTGATTACGCCGCATATAGCGTGGGCAACTTTTGAAGCCCGCAGCAGACTAATGAATGTAGTGGTAAATAATATAAAATCTTTCTTAGAAGGAAAGGCGGAGCATGTGGTGATATAGTAAACAAACAAATAATCGGCATTTGTATTTGCTTTTCTTTTTGTGTTCAAATAACCGTTTTATAATGCTTTATGAGATGTTTACTATCAATGGGCGGTAAAAATCGTCAGATAGAATATTCTTCGAATGTAAAATAAAAAAGTTGATCATTTTCTCGTTTGCTGATAGAATTCCGCCTTTGCAAACTGCTGGTGAAATCAGTACGGTTAAAATAAAAATCGGGCTTATTTGTGCGTTTGCCGGAAGATTTTTCTTCACACCAATACCAGGAAGGGATGTCAGCCTTTCGAAGGTTCCAACCGTAGAACAGGAACTGTATCAAAAGCGAACCGCAACTGTATCAAAAACGTACAGATTTTGTTTTTTTATTTTTTATAAAATATTATAAGATAGCGACTTTCAGTGTGGCATTAATTTTTGAGCAAATCGAATGCGCCGGATATCTATTTTATAAAAAAACCTGCTTCTTTTATACAAAAGCTGGTTAACTCAGAAAAGTAAAATCGACTGTTTGCGCAAACCGCTGACAACAAATAACATAACAAAACGATGATCAAAAACTTTTTCAAGATTGCGTACAGGAATTTATGGAGAAATAAAGGCTTCTCGGCGATAAATATTTTTGGGCTTGCCATAGGAATGGCGAGCGCTATTCTCATTTTATTATGGATACAAAATGAAGTGAGCCACGACAGGTTCCATAAGAAAATAGACCGCATTTATATCATGAACAACCGCGATCATTTCAACGGCGAACTGCATGCGTGGGCTACCACACCAAAAATTCTCGCCCCTACTTTAAAAGCCGATTACCCCGAAGTGGAGCAAGCTGTAAGAGTAACTGATGCTGATTTTTTATTTACGGTTGGAGAAAAACATTTGAATGT
>JAHEZB010000117.1 GCA_023251285.1 Chitinophagaceae bacterium
GTCGCTGATATTGGAGGATATTACGTTCGTAATTCGCAGGGCAATATGATACCGCTAAACTCCCTGATTACGACCAAATTAATTGAAAGTCCTACCTCAATAGCGCATTATAATATATATCGTTCTATCGAAATAAACGGAACGCCCAAAGATGGATATAGCAGTGGCCAGGCAATAGATGCATTAAAAGAAGCGGCGGCAAAATATTTGCCACCTGGTTATGGATATGAATTTTCAGGAATGAGCAGTGAGGAAATAAAAGCGGGAAACAAAACAGCAATGATTTTCGCCATCTCCCTGGTTTTTGTATTTCTTTTCCTGGCGGCCTTGTATGAAAGTTGGTCGGTACCGTTTTCAGTTTTGCTGGCAGTGCCAATCGGAGCGCTGGGTTCCATCATTGCCCTCACTTGTTTGCCAAAGCTTACTGATAATATTTATGCACAAATTGGTTTGATAACCCTAATAGGCCTCGCGGCAAAAAATGCAATCCTGATCGTGGAATTTGCTAAAGAAAGAGTAGATAGTGGAATGGAATTGATGAAAGCAACATTGCATGCGGTGAAATTACGTTTGCGACCTATATTGATGACTTCTTTTGCATTTATCCTCGGTGTTTTGCCTTTGGCTTTCGCAACAGGGGCTGCGGCAGAATCACGTAAAACTATTGGCTGGACAGTATTTGGAGGAATGTTGGCTGCCACTTCCCTTGCAATTTTTGTCGTACCGGTTTTATATGTAGTAATAACAAAAGCGGCATATGGGAAGAAGAAACTGGCAGAATTAAAAGCAGGTTATAAACCCGAAGAGCATCAGAATTATGAAGAGGAAGATTAGGAAAATGGAGAGCAATAAATAGTTAGGATTTGAAAATGTCATTATTTCTTCGTTTGCCGCAAAGCCAATAGGGAAGTTATTGTTTTTTCTTCTTGCTTAATTGTTCGATATCATTTTTATCCCTAAATCTTCCGGATGCTTTTTTTGCAGTCATTAAATCTTCAAAATCAATAATGCGGATGTTTATATTTTCGTGTTGGTAAATTTTACTTTTATCAAATGCAAAATCAAATTTCAAGCCTTTCACCGCACTCATTATTTCGATTCTATTCGGCTCCCGGCCTAATCCCCATACATCCAATTCGCTCCCAAAAAATTCTTCTTTCGGGATAACGGGAGCACCAAAACTTACAAGTGCTTTCTTTAGTTTTTGGTAATTTCTTTTCGATTTATCAACCCATATATCCATATCAGCGGTACTTCTTATATAACCGTGGAGAATAACCGCATATCCACCCACCAGTAGATATTTTACTTCATTTTTATTAAGACATTCAATAAAATCGCGGAAATCCTGATTAAAAAGACTAACCATTATGTTTCCTTTTATCAGTGAAACGCTTATCTATTTTTGAGGATGGAGTAACATTAAATATTTGATTTATAATGAAGCAAGCTGCATTTAAACGCTCGTTCATACTTTTATCTTGCCAGTATGTCACATGATCATCTGCTTCATCAAAAGACATCGCTTTCAGTATATTTCTTTCTAATTGATAGCTTCGTTCTTCCATGATTTTAAAGTTGAAATCTAGGCCTGCGCAGTTGGTCCGCCAAAGTTCAAAGGCAATTCAACTGCTTCAATATCCTGAATTGGGCCATTAACCGCTTCAAATTTTTTCACATTCTCAATCATTGCTTTCATAAACCGTTTAGCGTGTGTAGGCGTAAGAATGATGCGGCTTTTTACTTTGCTTTTTGGTGTTCCCGGCATGACGTTTACAAAATCCACCACAAACTCGGCATGGCTGTGCGTGATAATGGCAAGATTAGCATAATTACCTTCAGATACTTCTTCTGAAATTTCTATATTAAGTTGATTCGGCGTTTGTGGTTGATCGGGCATGTTTTTTATTTTCAAAATTAAGGATAAATGGGGAGCAAGGAACGATAAAAGTCAATTAGAATGATGATGAAATGAAAAAAAGGCTATCCATTTGACAGGATAGCCTTTGTACTAAATAAAAGATCCAAATTATTTAGCCCACCATATTTTGTCCTTAAATATATTAACACCAGGCACATTAGAAGGATTTGCGGTTACTTCACTGCTTGGGTAAGGAAACCTTTGTGGAAAACCAAAGCTTGCAACATCATTATTAGGATTATGCATTGTAGGAATGCCGGTTCTCCTATAATCGTTGTATACTTCGATTGATTCCTGCTCATACATCGCAATGTATTTTTGGGTCATAATTTCCTGAAGATTAGCAGACAGCGAAGTGCCTACGTTTGGCAGAACTTCTGAAGTAAAATAAGTGTCTGCCGCCGCAACTGTCAATCCGTGAAAAACAAAGTTAGCTTCAATCGCCGCCTTGAAGGCAGGTACAAAATCACTGCCTTTTCTGGCCAAAGCTTCTGTTTGTAAGAATAACAATTCATGATAGCTCATCAAGGGAGTTGCTACTGTTGCAGAATTATCTGATGCAGTAATCGCTGAATAAGAATAAAGCCCATTTCCTGCACGGGTTCTGTCTGCATCTCCATTAGGAGCAGCGGAAATTTTGCCGGCGCTGTTAACAGGTTCAAAGTATGCAGTGATCCTTGGATCATTTCTGGCAGTCATTAAATCGTAGAGTGTTTTGCCGACAACCAAATCTCCTCTTTCATTATAAGTAAAATCAAACCATGGGTTTGAACCAATTTGTGTTGCTTCGTATTTATCAAAAATAAATGCATCAGAAGCGCCGCTAAATCCTTTCGGAACGCATGCGAGTACTGAATCAACAGCAGTTGGAACCACTCTTTGCAAATGCATGAAATACCTGGCTTTTAAACTCCAGGCAGCTTTTACCCATTTACCGGTATTGCCGCCATAAATGAAGTCCTGGGCTGCTAACGATGCTCCATTTGCACCTGACAAATTCGATATTGCATTATTCAAAAGGTCGAAGATGGATTTATAAATATCTTGCTGTGAATCGAACTTCGGATGTACATTCTCATTTCCCATCAGTGCTTCAGACCAGGGAATATCGCCCCACATGTCTGTTGCAACTGCTAAGTTATACGCTGTCAATACCTGTGCCATCCCTAGTAAAGCAGGATTGGGTTCAGGGCCGGCAGCAGCGGTTTTATCCCGGATGTCTTTTAAGACCATCAGGTTGTCGTAAATAGCATTCCAGCTATTATCAACAAGAGACGCAGCAGTAAGGCTGCTTCTGCGATCAGCATCGTAAAATTGCTCATCAGCACCGGCACTTTGTTCTACAAAAAGTGAAGCATACCAGGCAAGATCAGTTCCGGTTGTTCCAAATGAAGTTTGAATTATGGCCGTTGGCAATTCAGTGGCCGCCGGAACATTGGTAGGATCATTGAGATCCTTATTTATTTTATCCATCACCTTTTTTGAACAGGCGGATAAGGATAAAATAAAAGTGATTATCGTAATATATTTTAAGTATTTCATATTAATTTGTTTGTTTTTGGGGAAGTTTAAAATGTTAGATTAAGACCTATGCCCATACTTCTTGTTTGAGGAAGAGACATATAATCAAATCCGCCCTGCATATTTCCATTTCCCTGTGAAGATTCCGGATCCGCATTTGGAAGCGCTGTCCATAACAATATATTTCGTGCTGATACTGAAATTGAAGCAGAACGAATAAAGTGAGTTCGGTCACTGATAGATTTAGGCAAATCAAAAGTCAAAGAAACATCCCTTAATTTAACAAAAGAAGTGCTATAAATGTTTGCTTCCGAAATGTTTGCATAGACACTGCCGTATAAGGTTTGGAAATTGTTTGCACCGGTTATCACAATATCATTAGGCGTACCTCCTTTGCCATCAGTAACGGTAGATGCTTTTACGCCCTGAATAACTGTTTTAGCCGTACCCCTGTCAGCAGTTACAGCAGATGTACCATACAGATTCATTAACCTGTTGATGCCAGAATACATTTGTCCGCCATTTTTCCAGTCAATTAAAAAGCTTAAATGAAGGGATTTATAAGTGAAATCGTTATTTACTCCCAGAATAAATTTGGGTGTAACTGAACCGATCACACCATCTGTTCCTGCCAAAGGCATTCCGTAGGTGGCGCTGTTTGGATCGTCGTCGATAACAATTTGTCCTTTGTCATTTTTTTCGAAACTTGTTCCATAAATAGAAGGATAGGTATAACCAATAGCAGCTCTAACCTGTGGATCCACAAAACCACCGAGATAAATATTATCTACTCCGGGAGCAAGACTTATTACTTTATTTATAACTTTAGTAAAGTTGGCGGTCAAATTCCATTCAAAATTTCTCGACTTTACAGGAATGAGTGTTAATGTTACTTCATGTACACTGCTTTTCATGTCACCTGCATTTTTAACAATCTGGGCAAAACCGGTAGATCCGGCCAAAGGAATCGAAAAGATCTGATCCACTGTTTCCTGGCTTGTATAAGCGTAATCAAGATGAATTCTGTTATCGAAAAATCCGAGTTCCGCACCTACTTCCCATGATTTTGTATTTTGTGGTTTTAGGTGTGGGTCGTATAAAGTACTATTTGGCCTAAATCCAACTACCCCGTTGAAAGGAAATTCGATATCTCCGTTAAGAAATCCACTTCCTGAAGATCCCTGGTAATAGATTCGATCCATATAAGTACCGGGAGCTCCAACTTCTGCATATGACGCACGCAGTTTTCCAAAAAAACCTTTTCCTTTTAATGCATTCATCTGGCTGAATACCCATGATAAAGAAGCAGATGGGTAGAAGAATGAGCGATTATCAGGAGGCATAGTTGAAACAATGTCATTTCTTCCGGTGATATTTAAATAAACCATACTTTGCCAATCAATGCCTGCCTGGCCGTAAAAACCTACAGTTCTGTTTTTGAATACACCTTCTGAAGAGGTTTGTGTGCTTGCATTGCTGATATTATCAAAGCCGGGAATAATAAATTTTGAACCGGTACCGGTTATATTCCTGGTGTAACCATCATTAATTTCATTTCCGACCAATGCATTTACATGCCAATCAGTACTTATATTCTTGTTGTAAGTAATATTAAACAATGAATTGAAAGTGCGGTTAACCAATGCTCCATTTACGATTTGTCCTGTATTGTACGGTCCTGATCCGTATTCGTACAATTGTGTTCTGTCTGTTGTATATTCATCCAATCCAACCTGGTAACGGATATTCAAATCTTTCATAGGGTTGTAGGAAAAATAAGTGTTTCCGAAAACACGACGGGTAACTTCATTGAAATTATTATATTGTGTACCCCAATATGGATTATCGAAGGTACCGCCGCGATATTGAATTTGTTTATAAGGGTTTCCTGCAACGTGAGTAGGTGTTCCTTTTAAATCATAGCTGACCGGCGCTCCATATACTTCGAAAAGATAACTGTTATTACCTGAAGGCATTTTATCAATATCAGTAGAAGTAAAATTCACATTTGCACCAACCTTAATTTTAGTACTTACATTGAATTCTCCTGAAAATTTCGCATTATACCGGTTCATACCTGATTTAGGAATAATGCCGGATTGATTGGTAGCGCCTAATCCAACGTAATAATTTCCAAAATCACCTGCCTGCGAAATATTTACGTTATTGCTCGAGGTTAAGCCTGTTTGAAAAAACTCTTTTGGATTATTATAAACACCAGGTAAAACCCAGGCGTTCTTTTTAATATTCCAATACCGGCCTTTTGTTTGATCAGTAGGCGTATTATTATTAAACGCATTTGCCACATTGCCACCGTAAGTTGCATTATCAGGTAAAGAACTGATCAGCGGCCCCCACGATGTTGATGCGGTCGGATTAAATTTACCAGCACTTCCCTGCGCATATTGCGTTTGCAAATCGGGAAGTCTTGAATCCTGGTCAAATTGAAAATTAGTAGAAAATCCTACTACAGCTCTTCCTTTTTTAAGCCCTTTGCCACTTTTTGTAGTGATCATGATCACGCCGTTTGATGCACGCATTCCATACAATGCCGATGCAGCTTGTCCCTTTAATACGTTAATAGAAGCGATATCATTTGGGTCAATATCAATAGAGCGGCCTGCATAGTCAGTTCCGGTTACGCCATTTCCACCAACGTTAAAGTCGGGATTACTGTTAATCGGCATTCCATCTATTACATACAATGGAGCATTATTACCATCAAAAAACCTTGCGCCCCTGATGAAAATCTGTGTAGATGCACCCGGCATTCCACTGGATGGCCGTACTTCCACGCCGGCAAGTTTTCCTTCAAGCGCTGAAGACAAATTGGGGTTCGCTCCTTTTGTCAGCTGATCGGCGCTTAAACTTTGCACAGAATAACCAAGCGCCTTTTTTTCGCGGGATACGCCTAAAGCAGTCACTACTACTTCATTTAACCTGGTCGCAGTACCGGTTTGCATTGATATATTAATAGTAGAACGGCTATCTACTTTAACGTCTTGTTCCTGGTAGCCAACACCTGTAATAACGAGTGTTGAATTGGCAGGTGCATTTAATTCAAATTCACCGTTTGAATTGGTGGCGGTCGCCGTTTTCGTTCCCTTTACCTGTACGGTAATTCCGGGAAGAGGGCTGCCATCCGGGCCGGTTATCCGGCCTTTTACCGGATTTTGCTGGGCAAATGCAAATGCTGCACTGAGCATTAACATTGTAAAAAGAGTCAGAAAT
>JAHEZB010000118.1 GCA_023251285.1 Chitinophagaceae bacterium
TTACCTGCTCTACTGCAAACACCTGATATCCATTTTTTTTGAGCGCTTCTATTGCTTCTTTTGTTGTTGAAAAATGTTTCCAGTTGACTGTTTCCTGGGCTCCCAGAGCGGTTTTGGTGATTTCTTTGTGCGGTGGTTTTGCCGTATAACCGGTTATATAAATTGATTCAATCAAAAAAGCATCAGCAGTACGAAACACGCTTCCGACATTATAAGCACTGCGAATATTTTCCAAAACAGCAACTACCGGATTTTTTTCAGATTCTTTAAATTCATCAACCGATTTCCGGTTCAGTTCTTCCATTGTTAGTTTTCTCATCAAAAGAATATTAATTTGCAAAAATAAGCTAATGCGCTAAAGCCAGCTCTGAACTTTATCTGGAAATTTTTCAAATAATGCCGGAAAAATTTCCTACCTTCGAAAAAAAAATCATGACTACCATCAGCGCAAATGATGAAAAAATTTTGAATAAATATCAAAAGTCTTATAATGATAACATGACGCTTGTTGCTATTTCAAAAAAAGGTCTGTTGCCACAGGCAGTTTTTGATTTTATTGCTCTTACCGATTTTTCTTTTCCTTATGTAGAAAAAGTGCTGAATAAAACAATCAAAACGTTTACTTCTTATAAAAAAAATAAAACAACTTTAGACCCGGTGTTAAGTGAAAAATTATTAAAATTTTTTGCGTTATATAGTAAGGGACAAAACGTTTTTGGAAGTGTCGACGAATTTAATAAATGGCTGAATGAGCCTGCATTTGGATTGGGGAATATGGTTCCAAAGGATTTGCTGGAAACAATAACAGGCATCGAATTGGTATCACAGGAATTAACCCGAATTGAATATGGAGATCTTGCATAAATATGATAGTTTATAGAATCTCTCTTGCACAATATTCAAAGAAGTTGTTTGCTTCAGGAAGTCCGGCCAGGTGGAACTCAAAAGACACAAAAGTGATTTATACTGCCGAGTCAAAAGCCCTTGCCTGCCTGGAAAATGTGGTTCACAGAAATTCAAGAGGCTTGCAGAAAAATTTCATGCAAATGAATATCGAAATACCAGATGAAATCAAAATAGATGAAATTAAAATAACTGATTTAAAAACGGACTGGAAAGAGTTTGTGAGAATGTCTTATACACAATCAATTGGAGATCTGTGGATCAAAGAGAGCAAAACAGCTGTTTTAAAAGTTCCATCTGCAATAGTTACCGGTGATTCAAATCTTCTATTAAATCCGGCGCACAAAGATTTTAAAAAAATCAAATTATTAAAAACATTACCATTTCAATTCGACATCCGTATTAAACTGTAATATTTACAATTGTGAAGTTTGAAAATATAAAGCGGTCTGTAAAAACAAAAAACAGGAAATAAGAATACCGATTATTTGTACGTTTGCTGAACCACCATAAACCCATAATTTCAAAATCATAAATCGAAAAATCATAAATTGGAAATGGCTTCTCCAGATACTCCTTTAATGAAACAGCACAATGCAATCAAGGCGAAATATCCTGATGCGGTTTTGCTTTTTCGTGTCGGTGATTTTTATGAAACTTTCGGACAGGATGCTATCACAGCGTCAAGGGTTTTAGGAATTACTTTAACCAAAAGAAACAATGCTTCTTCAACAGCGCCTGAACTCGCAGGGTTTCCGCATCACGCACTCGATACGTATTTACACAAATTGGTAAAAGCGGGTTTTCGTGTTGCTATTTGTGATCAATTGGAAGATCCCAAACTGGTAAAAGGAATCGTTAAACGAGGTGTTACCGAATTGATCACGCCCGGCGTTGCAACCAACGATAAATTACTGGAGCATAATCAAAATAATTTTTTGTGTGGCCTTCATATTATCGAAGAGAAAGCAGGAATTTCTTTTCTCGATATTTCTACCGGTGAATTTTTTATTGCAGAAGGAGATAAAGAATATGCAGATAAATTGTTGCAAAGTCTCAATCCTGCTGAAGTCATTTTTCAGAGAAACCAGCAAAAAAATTTTAAGAGTTATTTCGGCAGTAAATTTTATACATACACATTAGATGAATGGATTTTTACAGAACAATATGCGCATGAAACTTTATTAAAACATTTCGGAACACAGAGCCTGAAAGGCTTCGGCGTCGAGAATATGAAAACCGGGATCATCGCTGCCGGCGCTATTCTTCATTATTTAAAAGATACCGAACATCCAAATCTTCAACACATCACTTCTCTACAAAGAATTGATAAAGGAGATTATTTATGGATGGACCGGTTTACGATTCGCAATCTTGAATTATTAAACACTTCGGATAACAGCAATTCATTATTAAAAGTTTTGGACAATACAGTTTCACCAATGGGCGCAAGATTGCTGAAACGATGGATGTTACTGCCTTTGACAGATATAAATTTGATCGAAGAGCGGCAAAACCTGGTTGAATATTTTATAAAATCTCCGGAAGAAAAAACAAAGATTGCACAAAATATAAAACAGGCTGGAGATATAGAAAGATTGGTGAGCAAAATCCCGTTGAAGAAAATAAATCCAAGAGAAGTGTTGCATATTGGCAAAGGTTTAAAACTTGCAGCGCAAATAAAAGATTGGTGCGAAACTTCTTCAAATGAATATTTAAAAAGACTGGGTGACTCACTAAATCCCTGTAAATATATTGCTGACAAAATTTTTAAAGAGATCATAGAAAACCCACCGGTGGCGATTTCCAAAGGAAATGTAATTGCTAAAGGCGTGAATGAAGAGCTGGACGAATTAAAAAGCATTGTTACCAATGGCAAAGAACATTTATTAAAACTTCAGCAAAAAGAAACAGAACGCACTGGAATTTCTTCATTAAAAATTGGTTTTAATAATGTGTTTGGATATTATTTGGAAGTAACCAATACACATAAAGATAAAGTTCCGGAAAACTGGATTAGAAAACAAACGCTCACAAATGCTGAAAGGTATATTACGCCGGAGCTAAAAGAATATGAAGAAAAAATAACCGGTGCAGAAGATAAAATTCTTCAGTTCGAGCAAACTATTTTTGAACAATTATTAAATGAATTGCAGGATTATATTGCGCCGATGCAATTGAACGGACATGTTTTTGCCGTACTTGACTGCCTTATTTGTTTTGCAAATACTGCTTTGCATTTTAAATACAAAAAGCCTCAATTACACACCGGGCTTGAACTTGAACTAAAGGCAAGCCGCCATCCGGTTATAGAAAGAAATTTGCCACAGGGAGAAAGTTATATTGAGAATGACATTTTCCTCGACCCTCAATTACAGCAAATCATTATTCTGACGGGTCCGAACATGAGTGGTAAAAGTGCCATTCTTCGCCAGGCTGCATTGATAACTTTAATGGCACACATGGGAAGTTTTGTGCCTGCAGAAGAAGCAAGAATTCCACAAACAGATAAGATTTTTACAAGAGTCGGCGCAAGTGATAATCTCAGCAGTGGTGAAAGTACTTTCATGGTGGAAATGAATGAAACGGCGAGTATCATCAATAATATCAGTCCGCGAAGTTTGATTCTTCTCGATGAAATCGGAAGAGGAACTTCCACCTATGATGGCATTTCCATTGCCTGGAGCATTGTTGAATATTTGCATCATTCTGCTCATGCACCCAAGACTTTATTTGCCACCCATTATCACGAATTAAACGAACTGGAAAATAAATTTGAGCGTGTAAAAAATTTTCACATCACCAACAAAGAGGCCGGAAATAAAATTATTTTTTTAAGGAAATTGGTTCCTGGGGGAAGTATCCACAGCTTTGGCATTCATGTGGCAAAGATGGCAGGAATGCCGCCAACACTCATTGACAGGGCAAATGAAATTTTAAAACAGTTGGAAACAAAGCATGTTGATTCTGCCGACGATGAAGCCGATTCTTCAGCTGAACCTGTGAAAAAAAATAAAAAAAGTATCAAAGAAAACCTCCGTCAACTAAATGCGCCTCAAATGCAACTGAGCATTTTTGATGCTCATTCCCAGGCTTTTGAAGACATTCGTAAAATTCTGGAAGTGGTTGATATCAATCGTTTAACGCCTGTAGAAGCATTATTGAAATTGCAGGAAATAAAAGGCATGGTGAAATAATTGCCGCAGGAAATGCAAACATCAAACAAACAAATTTGCCCATTTTCTTTTTTATCGCTCCTGTCATTTTTTGCTAAATAAAGCCAGGTGGGTGCGTCGTTTGTATCTGTTTCTACTTAGGAAGATTTACTTCATAAACCACCCTTACCAAAAATTTTTCCTCAATTTATTACTTAATATTGCGCTTTAAAAATTCGTACCATAAAAAAACAACTATGAAAACAGCATTTCTTGCAACGATTATCCTTTTCGCCGCTTTTACTTCACAAGCTCAAAACTCTTTTCATGTTCAGGGAGGAATTGATCTCGGAGTTCCGGTTCATAACCTCTATGGATCTTCCATTGGACTTGGGGTTGATTTAACAGGAATTTACATGCTCTCAAGTCAGGCGGCTCTTACCGGCGATTTTGGCTACACTGCTTTGCTTTCAAAATTCAAAGAAGATGCTACGACGAATCTTCTGCCATTGAGGATTGGTCTTCGCTATTATCCTACAGCAAAGTTCTTTGTCGCTGGAAAAATCGGTGCAGGATTTATCTCAAACCCCGGCACATCAAGCATTACAACCACTGCGTATTCTTTTGGACTCGGATTCTATGCATCCCGGCGCGTGGAGCTCGGCGGCTCTTATGACGGCTACAGTAAGAACGGATCAGTAGGTTTGATAAACTTTCGGCTTGGTTACCGCTTCAATTAAAATTCATAAAAAGCCCGTGAAAAAATCACGGGCTCTTTTTATAATTTTTTCCATATTAACATTGATTCATTTCAATGTTTCTTACCATGTTTTTCGCCATGTTCTTTTTCATCATGTTCTCCCTTCCAAGCTTGGCCATCACGTTTCTTTACCTGGCCGGGAGCATAATCTTTTGCAGAACCGCCGTATATCTTTTTTGCCTGTCCGGGCGGCAAGTTTTTTCTTCTTGTTGTATAGACGGGATAAGTATTTCGTCTGCTGTCCGGTTTTCTGAAAATTACCGTGTTTTTCGAAGACGTCGTTTTTTTAGGTCCCGACCCGGGAATTACATCATACACACTTTTCTTTTGAGCAAACGCGGTAAAAGATGTGGTTAATAAAAAAACAAACAAGAAGCCGATGGCTTTCTTTTTAAAATGTGATAAAGGTTTCATAGAGGTTTATTAAATAAAAGGCAATTTCTTTGCCAAACGGGCTTTAAATAACTAAAAGAGTCTTAAGATTGCTTCATTTACCTACGTCCTTCACATTTAAATCTTCCCTTCTTTAATATTCATATACAAAATACCCCCACGGCTGCATTTCATACACATGATTCTTCACTAAGTTTTCTTTTTTATTTGTAAAAACATTTAGAGGATTTCCATAAACATCGTTTTGCTTTATGGTAAAATGTTGGGGCTCCGGAGAAAGATTCAACACTACCAGTATTTTATGATTTCCTTTTTGACGGATATAAGCAAAAATCGCATCGTCATTTGCTGTTGCTATTTTTTTGTAAGCGGCATTAGCTGAGAGCGCTTCGTTTTTTTCACGCAGATGAAGCAACTTACTGTAAAACGGAGCCATCTCATATTTATCCCAAACAATCGGATCGTGTACAAAAAATTTCAACCGCTTTTTATTCGGCACTTCTTGTCCGCTATATATTAACGGAACACTTTCATACATGGTTTGTGTGAACACAGCAAAGGCTTTATAAGCTTCTCCATATTTTTCAAACTCTGTTCCGTTCCAGCTATTCTCATCGTGGTTAGTGGTGAAATACATGCGCTCAGCATTTTTTGGAAAAACGGTAAAATTAAAATTTAACACAGAATCCAGGTATTTCAGATTGTGTTTACCCTGCGCTACCTGAACAGTCGCCCACATAATATTCCATGCATAAGTTGCATCAAAACCTACCGTATGAAATTCCGGCCTTTCACTTTCGGCCAGCATAAAGACATCCTTTACTTTTCTTAATTCAGTAATGCATTTTTTCCAAAAATCGTATGGCATCGGATCGACGTGATCGCAACGAAAACCATCAATACCTGTGTCGGTGATCCAATATTTCATTACACTGATCATGCTATCGCGCAACTCCTTATTGGTATAATCTAAATTTCGTGTATCGCTATAATCATTATCATAAACGGTGTTACCATTTGCATCTCTTTTATAAAAAGCCGGATGATTTTTTATCCACGGGTTGTCGGGCGATGTATGATTCGGCACCCAATCAATAATTACTTTAAAACCAAGGCTATGGGCGTGTTTCACCAATTCTTTCCAATCTGTCATAGTGCCAAATTCCGGATTTACTTCTTTATAATTCATTACCGCATAGTAACTTCCCAAATCAGTTGAACTCATTTTTCTTCCTTCAATTCCGATTGGATTGATCGGCATAAACCACAGGATTTTTACGCCCATTTCTTTTAATCTCGGCAAACTTTTTTCAAATGCTTTAAAAGTTCCTTCCTGGGAATATTGCCTTACGTTTACTTCATAGATGTTCCCTTGTTCTGTCCATGAGGGGTGTGTAAACGAAGTAGCCGGAGCACCGATATTGGCAATAGGGGTAAGTTTTTGACTGCAGGAA
>JAHEZB010000119.1 GCA_023251285.1 Chitinophagaceae bacterium
AAAAAATAAAGACACCGCTTATGTAAACGGAGTTAATCGAAAAGTTTTTGCAAATGCGCAAATGATGAAACGTCCAGAGGATAAGGGTTTGACAGAAAAATGGTATTCTCCTTCTTATCAACCTAAGGAATGGCACAGGATCGCCATTCCGGGATTTTGGGCAGACGAAGGCGCAAAAAATTTGAATGGTGTTGTTTGGTATAGAAGAGAAATTAATGTGCCTGCTTCCATGATAAACGTACCTGCGAAGGTTTTTTTGGGACGCATTGTAGATGCAGATGAATTGTACATTAATGGAACTAAAGTTGGCTCTACCGGTTACATGTATCCGCAACGCCGTTATCCCGTTCCTGAAGGTGTTTTGAAACCGGGTAAAAATTTATTTGTAGTTCGCGTTACCAACAATTTTGGTAAGGGCGGATTTGTGCCTGATAAACCGTATGAGTTAATTGCAGGAAAAGACACTATTGATCTAACAGGTTACTGGCAATATAAAGTTGGATTACTAAATGTACCTCATCGCGGCGGCTTTGGTGGTTTTGGTATTGCCTTGCAAAATCAACCAACTGCTTTATACAATTCAATGATTGCTCCATTAATTAATTACATGATAAAAGGATTTGTTTGGTACCAGGGTGAAAGCAATACAGGCAAGCCTGATGAATATGCAAAGCTGCAACCTGCCATGATTAAAGATTGGCGAAGCAAATGGAATGAAGGCGATTTGCCCTTTTTATTTGTGCAGCTTCCCGGCTTTGGTGATTACGATTATCTTCCATCAGAAAGCCAGTGGGCCGTGTTTAGAGAAGCACAGGCAAAATCATTATCTGTTCCAAACACAGCCATGGCTGTTGCAATTGATTTGGGAGAATGGAATGACATTCATCCGGATCGTAAGAAACCGGTTGGCGACCGTTTGGCTTTGGCCGCCGAAAAAATTGCCTATGGTGAAAATATTGTTTACTCAGGACCGGTATATCAATCTTCGAAAATAGAAGGTGATAAAATCATTATTTCTTTTACACATACAGGCACCGGACTAAGTACCAACGATGGTGAAGCGCCCGCTGAATTTGCAATTGCCGGAGAAGACAAAAGATTCGTTTGGGCCAATGCAAAAATTGATGGCGATAAAATAATTGTGTCGAGCGAAGAAGTTCCGAATCCAAAATATGTTCGTTATGCCTGGGCTGATGACCCGATTAATCCAAATTTAATTAATAAAGAGGGCTTGCCTGCCGCGCCTTTCAGAACCGGTGAATAAATGGAATTATATTTTGTAAATCAAAATAGAAATTGGACATATTTATTCGTTTGTTAAGGTACTATCTCGTCCGAATCACAAACAGGGAGGCAAAGTAGTCGTTTTTTACAAAGTATGCGTATATTTGTAAAAATACGCGTATACAATGAAAACCACACTCAATCTAAGATTTGACAAAAGCACGATAGAAGCAGCAAAAGAATATGCTTTAAAGAAACAAACGAGTGTGTCTGAAATCGTGGAGACGTATCTTAAAAAGCTTACAACACGCGGACAAAAAAAGGAGTTCGTTTCTGACAGGCTGATCGGTATTCTTAAACAATATAAAAACCTCACAGACAAAGAAATAAAAGAGCGTTATTTGAAAGGCAAACATAATGCGTAAAATTTACCTCGATACCAATGTTATCCTGGAGCATGCGATGCAACGAAGCAATTACCTCCAGGTAGTAGAAATATTTCATCTTGCAGAATTAGACGCCATAGAATGTTATACTTCTGCCGCTACTTTTTTCACCATTGCATTTTTTCTCCGAAAAGAAAAAAACAGCAGGCAGATATTTAAAACCTATTTTTCTTTTATTAAAGCAGTAGCAACCAGCGATGCAGATTTACATACCGCAGTTAATTCTTCTTTCACCGATATCGAGGATGGATTTCAATATTATTCTGCTTTAGGAAAATGTGATGCTTTTGTGACGTTTAATAAAAAAGATTTTACCAAACATCAAAACAAACAACTACCCTGCCTTACTCCTGGTGAATTTTTAAAAATCGCTATATGATTTAGGGGTACTGCTTTTTTCACAAAGACAAAACTTGAAGTTGAATCGAAGGTATCCATAGAACTGATATTGAAAGTATTTTCCAAAAAATAAACGGAATCGCAGATTGTTGAGTGCCGCAGATTTAGAAAAAATCGACGGCTTTTTATAGTTATTTGTTAGGATTGAAAGGAAAGTGAGTATTCGATTTGCTGTTGGGAAAAAAGATTTATACAGGATGACATAAAAATTAATTATGAAACGCAATCATCCCTGGTAAGCAACGAAAATAATGGAAACGAGCAAATTGAGGCAGAAGAGCCGTAGAACTTCATAAAATACTTTCGGCTAATTAACCAGACATCGGTCGGGTAAACAAAAAAAGTCGATTTTTTGCTTTTTCTAAAACTCTTCTAACAACAGCCGCCATCCCCAAAATTTTTCCGAAATTTGATAACAATCTTTCTAAATTTCCATCATGCGACTTACACCGGAACAACACGATATCATCCAGTCAAGCGGCAATATCAAAATAAATGCTGTCGCTGGCTCGGGCAAGACAACAACTATTATTGAATACGCCAAAACAAGGCCTGCAACATCACGTATTCTTTATCTTGCGTTTAATAAATCAGTAAAGCTGGATGCTACCAAAAAGTTCGTTGAAAAGGGATTGCAAAATGTAAAAGTGGAAACGGCGCATTCACTTGCTTTTAAGCACATCGTTTTCAAACACAATTACAAGGTAAAGTCGCAAGGTTACAAGACAAATGAAATTGCAGAAATATTAAATCTGCAGGCAACCGGCGAAAAGTATGTGCAATATATTATTGCTAATCACATAAATAAATTTGTTGCTTATTTCTGCAACAGCGATGCACAAAGGGTGCAGGACTTAAATTACCTGGAAACATTGACAGATGCCAAGGCTTCATCATTTGTAAAAACTTTTTATAATTACATTGAAAACCAAACTCGCCTGTTCCTGAGCAAAATGGATAAAGGAGAAATTGAAATCATTCATGATTTTTATCTGAAAAAATTCCAGCTTTCAAAACCTATGCTTAACTATGATTATATTCTCTTTGATGAAGGGCAGGATGCTTCCGCCGCCATGGTTGATATTTTCTTAAATCAAAAATGTACGAAGGTTATCGTAGGCGATACACATCAGCAGATATATGGCTGGAGATATGCGGTGAATTCACTGGAAAAAGTGGATTTCAAAACACATCATCTTTCAACAAGTTTCCGCTTTGCTCAACCCATTGCCGATCTGGCAATGGAAATTCTGAAATTTAAAAATCACATCAGTGAAGAGCCGCTCAAAGAAGTTCCGATAAAGGGAGAAGGTGCCGCTTCTAAAGAATCAAAAACAAAAGCGGTATTGGCAAGAACGAACCTTGGCTTGTTGTTGAAAGCGATTGAGTATGTAACTGAAAAGAAAAAAGTAAAGCACATTTATTTCGAAGGAAACATCAATTCCTACACTTATGCAGATGAAGGCGCTTCGTTATATGATGTGCTGAATCTTTATAATGGCAGGCATTTTCAGATAAAAGACGCGATGATAAAAAGCATGAAAGACCTTCGCGAACTGCAGGACTATATTGACAAAACGGAAGACGTCCAACTGCGCATGATGGTGGAAGTTGTAAAAGAATATGGAAATGAAATTCCGGGCATTATCAAATCGATAAAAGATAAGCATGTGTCGAACGATGAAAAGGAAAAGGCAGAAATGATTTTTTCAACTGTTCATCGTTGCAAAGGAATGGAGTATGATTCGGTACAGATTGTCAACGATTTTATTACAGAGGAAAAATTAGAAAAACTGACTGATGAAAACAAGGAAAAACTGAATAGAGACAAACTTAATGAAGAAATAAATCTCTTATATGTGGCAGTAACGCGCACAAGAAACAGCCTTTATATTCCAGAAACATTATTACCAAACGATTTTCCTGTTTCTTCACAAATACACATCATGAAAGTGGCCAAACAAGAAACAGTAAAATCGGAATCACCCTTTGACAAAAATAATTTGTATCAAATGCAATCGTTGCCAGAAAAGGCATATTCGTTTCAACAAATCAGGCAGACACACAAAAGCGCCTATATGCCATGGACTGATGAACTTGATGAGGAGCTGACTACGATGTATTGTGAAGGTGTACATGTGAAGGACATGGCAAAGCATTTTGGCAGGACAATGGGAGCGATAAATAAAAGAATAAAAAAACTGGAGTTGGAAGAATTGTATCGGTAAAATTATCTGAGTAAAAGGGTAGGAATTGAAACAGTGCATGCTTTTGAACGTTTAAAATATATTCAACAAAAACAATCATATGAAAAAAGCATTTTTACCAATTTGCTTTTTCAGCTTATTTATTCTTTTACTGTGCTATTCAAAATTGTATAGCCAATCCATTCCTCATCTGCAAAAAAAAGGCACCACACAACAATTAATCGTTGATGGAAAGCCATTTTCGGTTCTCGGCGGTGAATTGGGAAATTCAACTGCATCAAGCCTTAATTACATGCGACCTTTTTGGCAAAAGTTTAAGGTAATGAATTTGAATACGATTTTGGTGCCTGCCTATTGGGATTTGATAGAACCGGAAGAAGGAAAATTTAATTTTGATTTAGTAGATAGCATTATTAATACGAGTCAGAAAATTTAACACATGAAAAAAGTTTTTCTCTTTTTGATTTCAATAATAATTTCCAAATTCATTATCGCACAAGACACAACCATTAACGGCATTAAATATCCGAAGCCTGTAAATTTTACCGCGAAACAAAACCAGGAAAACATGATGAAGCAATTGGGTATTCAGGCACTTAGGCCTGGACCAAGTGGTAACGAATCTGCTGCCAATCATGCGAATTATGATACCACAAGAGCAAACCCCTGTCCGCAACTTCCCAATATTCTTATCACAAAAAACGGCGAAAAAGTTACTGCTCCGGAAATGTGGTGGAAGATTCGACGGCCGGAAATCATGGAAGATTATGAACGGGAAGTGTATGGAAGAATTCCAAAAAACGTTCCCAAAGTAAAGTGGACGGTACAGGTTACAGACCGGGAATTTATCCTTCGTGGATTCATACCGGTAATCGCTAAAGAAATAGTTGGCCATGTAGATAACAGCGCTTATCCGTTAATCAATGTAGATATTAAAATGATGTTGGTTGTGCCGGCAAACGTGAAAGGGCCGGTTCCTGTGCTGATGATGTTTGGTCAGCCTTCGTTTCCTTCACCGGCGCAGCCTTCGAATGATGACATGGAAACCTTGAATGCAACGTTCAAAGAATTGATGGTAAAAACCAATCCGGAAGTAAAAAAGATTTTTGATAAATATCCCGCATATACGCCGATCACAAAAACCACCATTAACTTCTTTGCTCCACAAACAGGCGAGGCATCTCCGACAGAACAGTTGCTGGCAGCCGGCTGGGGCTATTGCACGATTGACCCTAACAGTATCCAGGCAGATAATGGCGATGGTTTGACAAAAGGAATTATTGGTTTGGTGAATAGAGGGCAGCCGCGCAAACCGGATGATTGGGGCGCGTTAAGAGCATGGAGCTGGGGTGCAGCACGCGCATTGGATTACCTGGAAACAGACAGCCTTGTCGATGCAAAAAAAGTTGGAATAGAAGGTGTATCAAGATATGGAAAAGCAGCGCTGGTTACCATGGCTTTCGAACCACGATTTGCTGTTGGGTTGATCGGCTCTTCAGGAAAAGGTGGCGCAACGTTACTTCGGCGAAATTTTGGAGAAGCGGTGGAAAGCCTGACTGGAGGTGAGTTTTATTGGATGGCAGGAAACTTTTTAAAATATGGTGCTGAAAAATCTTCCTTTGGAAAAAAAACAGGTTGCGATCTTCCTGTAGATTCTCATGAACTCATTGCACTTTGTGCGCCTCGCCCTGTTTTTGTCAGTTATGGTATTCCTGAAAAAGGAGATGCCAATTGGCTGGACCATCGCGGAAGTTATATGGCAACAGTAGCAGCAGGAAGTGTGTATAAATTATTGGGCGCAAAAGATCTGGGAGTTGGCAATGATTACATGAAAGAATACAAACCTCCCGTAAATGTTGATTTACTGGACGGTCAACTTGCGTGGCGGCAACATGATGGCGGCCATACCGACGCTCCCAATTTCAAATACTTTATTCCATGGGCAAGCAAAAATTTGAATTACGAAAAAAAATCAAAATAAAAATCTCAACAAAAAATGAAAAGCCATATCAATATAAAAAAAGCACCGGTTGTTTTATTCATTATTCTCTTGTGTAACGGTAATGCTTACACGCAAACAGCCACGAGCTGGAATCATAAAAAATGTGCAGTGGTGCTTACTTATGATGACGGTTTAAACATCGATTTAAGCAATGTAATTCCTGCATTGGATTCTTTGGGTTTAAAAGGAACTTTTTATATCTCGGATTATTTCTACGGATTAAATGCGCAAATAGATGGATGGAGAAAAGCCGCTGCAGAAGGCCATGAACTCGGCAATCACACAATCTGGCATCCGTGCGACGGAAGTCTGCCGGGCAGAAGTTTTGTAAAACCTGATTATGATTTGCATACATACACAGTGAACAGAATG
>JAHEZB010000120.1:0-3137 GCA_023251285.1 Chitinophagaceae bacterium
ATATTGTTCAAGATTAATGCCATGTTAAAGAAAAAAAATTACATCTTTTTTTGTGATTGATCCAACAAACAAACAAAAAAGCCGAATTTATATCTTCATGAAAACGTTATTTTTTACACTTTTATTTTTGAACGCATGTGTGCAGGCTGCATTTGCCTTTTTTATATCGTAATTTTGCACAGAATCTAATTATGAATACTACAAAACCATTTAGCATAGAAGAAGAGCAGGCGGATGTGATGATTGATGATGGTAACAATTGCAAATTGATCGTTTGGAACGATGAAGTAAATACTTTTGATTGGGTGATTGAGACTTTGATTGACATTTGCGGCCACACGGCAGAGCAGGCTGAGCAATCAGCAATGATCATTCATACCAAAGGCAAATATGCAGTAAAAGAAGGTTCGTATAATACTTTGAAACCGATGTGTGACGCGATTACTGAACGCGGTATCGGCGCTACAGTCGAAGAACTTTCCGAAAGGTAATTGTCCTCATTTTATTAATTTTTAATTCCGCACTCTTGGATGAAGAAGTTGTGTATGATTTTCCCGACGTAAATACTGCTAACGAACACGGCCTTGTTGCTGTAGGAGGTAATCTCTCTTTTGGCACTTTATTAAACGCTTATAAAAAAGGAATTTTCCCCTGGTACAATCCTGATGAAATTATTCAATGGTATTGTCCGGATCCGCGTTTTGTTCTTTTTCCTGCTAAGATAAAAATAAGCCACAGCATGAGAAACGTTTTAAATAAACATCTCTTTAAATTCACTGTTGATAAGGCTTTTACTGAAGTAATTAAAATGTGCAGAGTTGCAAAAAGACCCGGCGATCCAGGCACCTGGATTAGTGCAGAAATTGAAGAAGCTTATAATAATTTATTCAAAAGAGGTTTTGCACACAGTGCAGAAGCCTGGCAAAATAATGAACTCGTTGGCGGACTATATGGCGTATTAATCGGCAAAGTGTTTTTTGGTGAAAGCATGTTTGCCAATAAAAGCAATGCAAGCAAATTCGCCTTTATAAACTGGGTGGAAGTGTTGAATAAAAATGGAATTGAGTTGATCGATTGCCAGGTTTATACAACCCATCTGGAGAGCCTGGGTGCGGAATTTATTTCGAGAAAAGAATTTACAGGTTTATTGAAAAGGTTAGTGGATGATCATTCCCTGTCAGACAGTAGGTAATTAATTTAGTCTCGGGTAAATGATATTTGTGCCAAGGCCGGAATCCTTTACCAGTGTTGTTATTTCTTTTCCTTTTCGTTAAGTTTTCTTATTTCTTGCTTTACTTCATTTATCAATTGCTGGCTGCTTGGCAGGTAAAGTTGGTACTTGCTTGCCAGTACATTACTATTTTTTTCAGGTAAGGTAAATTTTACTACTGCATCGTTTTTATCGGCACAGAGCAAAATACCAATTGTCGGATTTTCAAATTCTTGTTTCTCTATCCGGTCGTAGTAGTTTACATACATCTGCATCTGACCGATATCCTGATGAGTGAGCTTATTGGTTTTAATGTCAATCAGTACGAAACACTGCAATAGCCGGTTATAGAAAACCAAATCAATAGAAAATTCGTCTCCGTCTATATGTATCCGTTTTTGCCTTGCCACAAACGAAAAGCCATTACCCATTTCCAGTATGAAATCCTGCAAGTGGGTGATAATCGCAGTTTCAAGGTCTTTTTCATAATAGGCTGCTTCTCTTTTTAATCCCAAAAATTCGAGCACCATCGGATCTTTGATTATTTCTTTGGCATCGGCAGGCAATTTCTCTTTTCTCGCAACTGCCAATACAGAATGTACATCATTGCTCATTAACAATCTTTCAAATAGTTGGCTGTTTATCTGTCGTTCTAATTGTCTTGCAGTCCAATTGTTTTTGCTGGATTCTGCAATATAAAAGTCTCTTTTATCATTATTTTCAAGGCTCAGCATCAGCTTATAATGCGTCCAGCTCAATTGCGTCCGCAGTGCGGACGCAATCGGAAAGATGCGGTAAAATTGCCTGTATCTTTCTAATTGACGGACTGAAAAGCCAAAGCCTAATTGGGGTTGAAAAATATCAGAAATGGATTTGATTAAGAATTTGCCATATTCTGCCCGATCATTTCCTCCTTGCTCTTCCTCAAAAATTACTTTTCCTATTTGCCAATACATCAATACCCGTTCTGAATCTACAGAACGGATTGCCCTGTCTCGTGCTGTTGTTATAATGGCATGTATTTGCTCTACCAGGTCTTTTGAAAGTTGCATGATTCAATAATTTCCTTTAAAAAACTCCTTTATTTAATTCAACGGTTAACGATTTTGTTGCAGCTAATTTATGTTATTATTCGTCACTTTATAAAAAGTATCTTTTTGGCTATTTGCCGGAAAATTATGAGGCTTTCGTTTGCTTTCAATACCGGATATAAACAGTAAACAAACAAATAATTCGAATCTCTGTTTTCTTCATCAGCACATTAGCTCATTCACCTTATAAGGATATCTTTCTGCGTGCTGGAAAACGATGCCGCGGATATAATCATTCTCTGCGTATGGAGTCAGGTAATTTTTTAAGTCATCAATCTGATAGACATCTATTTCAGAAGGTAAATATCCCATGCCATAAAACTTTCCTTTTTCGATTAAAATACAACTTTGCTGATCTTTCTGTAAACCATCATCTACCAGCGCAAAAGTCGGTAACTGACCTTCCAGGTAATCTATACATTTCATCACTCTTTTGTTATATTCACTTGCAGATTCTTTTTGTTCACATGCTCCTTTGCATTTTTCTTCTGCAAAAGACTGGCAGATAATGTTTGAAGATTGAAGAAAACAAAGTTTCGGACAAAGCTGATATTCATCCACCAGTTTGTGAAGTAAATGGTAACCTTCCACAAGTAAATTAAATGTATATAAAGGCTTAATATTCTTTTTCTTTTTTTCAATGCATAATCTTAAATATCCTTTGCTGTCTTCAAAGGAATATAATCCGTAAACCTGTTCAAACCTTTTCTGGCTGCGGTTTTGCTCCGGCCATAATTTTTTTATTTCAATACTTTCTAAAATAAAAGCCATCAGTTCTGTAGCAGTTTCATGATAAGTAACATGATAGATCTTTTTTAAAAATTCCTGCTTCTGCT
>JAHEZB010000120.1:3147-6647 GCA_023251285.1 Chitinophagaceae bacterium
TCACTCTTTTGGACAAATTTTTTGCCTTGCCCACGTAAATTACTTTACCTTTTTTATCATGAAAATAATAAACACCAGGGTGAGGCGGTAATTTTTTTATTTCATCTGCAGGAATATTCGGTGGAAGAAATTGTTCCTTACTGTTGGATTTCAACATGGCTTGTATATCACCGTTGGTATCACATTTTAATAAATGATGAAACAATTTGACCGTTGCCGCTGCATCCCCCTTGGCCCTGTGTCTTTCTTCAATTTCAATGCCTACATAATTGCATATTTTATCCAAACCATAACCCCTCAATCCCGGAAGTATTTTTCTACCCAAACGTACGGTGCACAATTTTTTGCAATTCAAATCAAAACCGCAATTCAATAAGTGATGTTTCACAAATGAATAGTCAAAATTGACATTGTGAGCCACGAAAATTTTATCATGCAATAATTCATAAAGTTCATCAGCAATACTTTTAAAATCCCTTTCAAATTCTACCATTTCATTAGTAATTCCCGTAAGTGATTCTATATAACGTGGAATCGTATAATAAGGATTGAGTAAAGTGTAAAACTCCCTTTGGACAATGCTTCCATCAGTTATAAAAACAGCGATTTCGGTAATTCCGTTCCTCGCAGCATAGCCGCCAGTGGTTTCAATATCGACGATTGCGTACAACAAAGGGTAGTTAAAAATAAGTTTTTGCTAATCTCGTTAGCAAGGTACTAAACCATGTTTGTATTACATTTGCAGGCTATAAATTTTTTTATAAATAATATGGAATTCAGTAAAAATTATATTCCCGGAAGTGTGGAAGAAAAGTGGTATAAACACTGGATGGCACAAAAATATTTTAAAAGTGAACCTGATGAGCGCCTTCCTTTTACAATCGTGATACCACCCCCAAATGTAACAGGTGTATTGCATATGGGCCATACACTTAACGAAACTGTTCAGGATATTTTAATCAGAAAAGCCCGCATGAGCGGTTTTAATGCGTGTTGGGTTCCGGGCAGCGATCACGCTTCTATTGCTACTGAAGCGAAAGTGGTGGACATGCTGAAAAGAGAAAAAGGGATTGATAAAAACAATTTATCAAGAGAAGAATTTTTAAAATATGCTTTTGAGTGGAAAGAAAAATACGGAAATATTATTTACAACCAGATTGAAAGGTTAGGCTGTAGTGTGGACTGGGACAGAGTTTCATTTACTATGGACGATCATTATTATAAAGCGGTGATCAAAGTATTTGTTGATTTATATAAAAAAGGATTGATTTACCGCGGAGCAAGAATGATCAATTGGGATCCGGCAGCTAAGACAGCATTGAGCGATGAAGAAGTGGAATATAAAGATGTGACCGGGAACTTGTATTATGTGAAGTATAAGATTGCGGAGAACGGACAAACGGCGGCCGATAACTTTATTGTAATTGCAACGCAAAGGCCTGAAACAATCATGGGCGATGTGGCTGTTTGTGCAAATCCAAATGATGAACGTTATCAAAATCTGAAAGGGAAAAATGTTATCGTTCCTCTGATAAATAAGGAAGTTCCGGTGATTTTTGATGATTATGTAGATAAAGATTTTGGAACCGGTATTTTAAAAATTACCCCCGCGCATGACATTAATGATTTTAATATTGGCTTAAAATACAATCTTCCGGTAATAGACACTTTGAATGAAGATGGAACATTAAGCGAAGCAGCGCAGATTTTTATTGGTGAAGACCGTTTCGCAGCACGAAAAAAAATCGTTGAAGAATTAAGAGAAAAAGGGTTGCTGGTAAAAGAAGAAGAATATACCACAAGGCTGGGCTATAGTCAACGTACAAATGTTGTAGCAGAACCAAAGATTTCTACCCAATGGTTTGTGAAGATGAAAGATCTTGCTGCGCCTGCATTAGAAGAAGTTGCATCCGGAAAAATCCAAATTTACCCAAATGAAAAATTTAATGCCACATACAAATATTGGCTTGAGAATGTAAAGGACTGGTGCATAAGCAGGCAGCTTTGGTGGGGACAACAAATTCCGGCATGGTACGACGAAGAAGGAAGGTTTGTTGTTGCTGAAAATGAAAATGAAGCGAAAGAAATATACAATAAACAATATTCAACGACCGATGTTCAATTGAGGCGCGATGAAGACGTTCTCGATACCTGGTTTTCTTCGTGGCTTTGGCCAATAGAGGTTTTTCAGGGAATTACCGAGCCGGATAACAAGGACATCAATTACTATTATCCAACTTCCGTTTTGGTAACCGGACAGGATATTATTTTTTTCTGGGTGGCGCGAATGATCATGGCAGGAATGGAATATATGCAGGAAAAGCCGTTCAGTGATGTGTATTTTACCGGAATGGTTCGTGATAAAATGGGAAGAAAGATGAGCAAAAGCTTGGGTAACAGTCCTGACCTTTTAACGCTCATTCATGAATATGGTGCCGATGCGGTTCGTTTTGGAATTATGATATCAGCACCGGCCGGAAATGATTTATTGTTTGATGAAAGTAGCCTGGAGCAGGGAAAATTTTTCAATAATAAACTGTGGAATGCGATGAAGTTGTTGAAAATGTGGGAGGAAGGCAAAAAGCAGAAGGAAGAAGGCACAACGGACGAAACTGAAGGCGGTGAAACGTTTGCTATTAACTGGTTTGAGAACCGCTTGAATGAAGTACGGAACGAAGTGGAAATTCTCATGAGCCAGTTTCGTTTAAGCGAAGCGTTAAAAACAATTTATTCTTTGATCTGGGATGATTTCTGCAGCTGGTTTTTAGAATGGATCAAACCAAAATTTGGAACGGCAATTGATCAAAAAGTTTATGATAAGGCGGTTTCTTTTTTTGATCATCTTTTACAAATGCTGCACCCGTTCATGCCTTTTATTACTGAAGAAATTTATCATTTGTTGAAGCAAAGAAATGATGACCTGATGGTAAAACAATTTGCGCCGGTTCAGGAGGCGGATGTCGAAATATTAAAACTCGGCGATAAATTAAAAAACATCATCACGGCAGTGCGTGATTCAAAAAATAAAAACAATGTAAAACCAAAGGAAAAGGTTTCATTGTTTATCGAAACAAATGAAATGGACTCTTATCACTCCATCAAACAAATTTTGGTAAAGCAAACAAATGCGGATCATCTTTTTTTTAATGAAACACCTGGTAGCACTTCGATAATGACCGTTGTTGGCAATGAAAAAGTTTATATAAAATCAGATACAGCAATAGATACAAGCGTTCAGAAAGAAAAGCTGGCAAAGGATTTAAAGTATCTTAAAGGTTTCTTAATTGCAGTTGAAAAGAAATTGGGTAATGATAAATTTGTACACAACGCAAAGCCGGAGGTTATTGAATTGGAAAGAAAGAAAAAGCAGGATGCAGAAACTAAAATTAAAGTGATCGAACAAACGCTTGCGGATTTGTAAAAAGACAGACGACCTCAGTTAAACATTTTATGAAAAATATTTTGAAATACGTGCTTACCGTTTTAATGATCCTTTCATT